>JAGWVP010000088.1 GCA_018970825.1 bacterium
TGATCCGCGGGATGCTCGCCGCGATCGGCATCCTGATCGTCGTGAAGCAGCTGCCGCACGCCCTCGGCTACGACCGAGGAGCGGTCCTCGACGACGCGTTCGACGAGGGGATCGTCGAGGGCCTGCGCGCCGCCATCGGCTCCTTCACGCCGGCGGCCATCGCGATCTCCGCGATCTGCATCGTCGTCTACCTCGCGTGGCCCCGGCTCCAGCGCGGTGCGCTCCGGTTCGTACCGGTGCAACTCGTCGCGGTGCTCGCGGGGGCCGCCGCCGCGACTTTCCTGCCATGGGCAGGGGCCGCGGCGAACCTCGGGCCGGAGCACCTGGTCGCGCTGCCCGTCTTCCGGGGCCTCGACGACGTGCGGTCGGCCCTCGTCACGCCCGACTTCGGACGCGTGCTCGACCCCGCCATCTGGACCACGGCGCTCACGATCGGGGTGGTCGCGACGATCGAGAGCCTCCTCTCGATCGAGGCGGTCGACCGGCTCGACCCGCACCGCCGCATCTCCCCTCCCAACCGCGAGCTGGTCGCACAGGGGGCTGGCAACGTGGTCTCCTCGCTCGTCGGGGGTCTTCCGGTCACGTCGGTCATCGTGCGAAGCTCGGCGAACGTGCAGGCCGGCGGGGAGACCCGCATGAGCGCGATCGTCCACGGGGCCCTGCTCCTGCTCGGGCTGCTCTTCCTGGCGGGCCTCCTGAACCGCGTCCCGCTCGCCGCGTTGGCCGTCGTCCTGATCGTGGTCGGACTCAAGCTCACGCCGGTTTCGCTCTGGCGCTCGATGTGGCGGGCTGGCCCCTCGCAGTTCGTCCCCTTCGCCGTCACGGTCGCCGCGATCGTCGGCTCCGACCTGCTCAAGGGGACGATCGTCGGCCTCGCGATCGGCCTCCTCTTCGTCGTGCGCCGCCAGCAGCAGAACGCGGTGACGGTGACGACCCGCGGCGACACGACGCTGGTGAGCTTCTCCAAGGACATGAGCTTCCTGCAGAAGGCGCGGGTGAAGGACGTTCTGCGCTCGATTCCCTCGGAGGGCACCGTGATCATCGACCGCGCCCGAGCCGACTTCGTCGACGACGACATCGAGGAACTCCTCGCCGAGTTCGAGGCGACCGCCGGAGAGCGGGGAATCGATCTCCGCGAGGAACTGAGCGACCGAGAGCGGGCCCGCCGCAGCGCCCTCGCGGGCGGGCCGGGCCACTGACGCGAGAGGCGGGAGGAGGAACGATGGGACGGACCAAGGCGAGCGACCTGCTCCTCCTGAAGAATCGAGCGTGGGCGGAGGAGACGAAGGCGCGGGATGCCGGGTTCTTCGACCGGCTGGCCCAGACGCAATCCCCGAGGTTCCTGTGGATCGGCTGCGCCGACAGCCGCGTGCCGGCGGACGCCATCACCGGTACCCGCCCGGGCGAGATCTTCGTCCACCGCAACATCGCGAACCTGGTGGTGCACACCGACCTGAACATGCTCTCGGTCCTGTCCTACGCGGTGAACGTGCTCGAGGTCGACCACGTGATCGTGTGCGGCCACCACGGGTGCGGCGGCGTGCACGCGGCGATGGGCACGAAGGATCTCGGCCTGATCAACAAGTGGCTGCGGAACATCAAGGACGTCTGCGCCGCGAACCGCGCCGAGCTCGACGCGATCGCCGATCCGCACCTGCGGGAGAACCGCCTGGTCGAGCTGAACGTCATGGCGCAGGTCGGCAACCTCATGAAGACGACGATCATCCAGCGCGCGTGGAAGAAGCGCCGATCGCCCTGGCTGCACGCCTGGGTCTACGACCTCGGCGACGGCATCCTCCAGGAACTCGAGGCGGTCGCGCCCGGGACGCCGCTCGAGTACCCGTTCGCCCTCGACGTCGACGGCGAGGTCGAGCCCGAGTGAGGGCCGCCTTCAGGCGGCGGCGGCGTTCGTGCGGAGTGCCGCCGCGATCGAGTCCCAGAAGCGGATCCGCGCGTCGAGGGAACGGACCGCTGCCGCCGCCGCTTCCCCCGCGAGCGTCGAGTCGCCGGCGCAGACTCGTTCGACGAGCGCGCGTGCCATCGGGCCGTGGCGCGACTCGTCGTGTTCGATGTGCAGGTCGAGGTAGTGACGGAACAGTCCCCACCGCTCGGGAGACGACTCCGCGAGCCGCTCGACGAGTCGACGGAACATGCCGGGGATCACGTCCTCTCGCCCTAGGCTGAAGGCCGCGACCGCCTCGTGGAGTCGGCCCGAGTCCAGGATCCCGAACGTGGTCCCGACGAAATCCGCGACGCCGGGCGGCAGTTCGCGGCCCAGCAGTTCGCGCACCGGGCGGCCTTCCGCGACCGCCGCGACGAAGGATTCGACCGGCCGGGTGTCGGCGCCGCAGCGTCGCATGGCGTCGAGGTAGAGCTCGAAGTGGGAGGCGAACCCTCCCTCGGGGTGCACTCCCGACTCCTCGTCGAGGGCGATCTCGTTCACCAGCCGTCGCGCCTCGCGGTCGGCCGTCGGGAGCCAGGGCACGCTCGTGCAGGCGAGCCGTGAACGCAGCGCGGCGAGCAGCGACTGGAAGTCCCAGACCGCGAAGACGTGGGACCGCATGAACTCGCGGAGGGTCGTCTCGTCGACGACCGCGGTATAGACCGGGTGGGAGAGCAGTCGATCGCGGAGCGGGGCGACGAGGTCGGGTTCCATGGCGGGGTCTCGGTCTCGGGTTTCGGGAGGAGGATCTCCGGCACGAGTCCAGCACGGAATCCGCAGGGCGGCGAGACCCCGGGCCGGGCCGCGACCCGAAAAGGAAAGGCCCGCCGGTCGTCCGACCGGCGGGCCCCCGTCGCGAGGGGAGATCGAACTCCCCGGGTCGCGGATCAGGCGTCGTAGTAGAGGCCGAACTCGAAGGGATGCGGACGCAGGCGCATCTGGTTCACCTCGTTCGACATCTTGTAGTCGATCCAGGTCTCGACCACGTCCTCGGTGAAGACGTCGCCCTTCAGGAGGAACTCGTGGTCCTTCTTCAGGTTCGAGAGCGACTCCTCGAGGGAGGCCGGCATCGACGGGACGTCCTTCAGCTCCTCGGGGGTGAGGGAGTAGATGTCCTTGTCGAGGGGCTTCTTCGGGTCGAGCTTGCGCGCGATGCCGTCGAGGCCCGCCATCATCATGGCGGCGAAGGCCATGTAGCCGTTCGCGGTCGGGTCGGGGAAGCGGACCTCGATGCGCTTCGCCTTCGGCGAGGGCGAGTACATCGGGATGCGGACCGCGGCCGAGCGGTTGCGCGACGAGTAGGCGAGGTTCACCGGGGCCTCGAAGCCGGGCACGAGGCGGCGGTAGGAGTTCGTCGTCGGGTTCGTGAAGGCCGCGAGCGCGGGGGCGTGGTGGATGATGCCCGCGATGTAGTGCATGGCGAGCTGCGACATCCCGCCGTAGCCGTCACCGGCGAAGAGCGGCTTGTCGCCCTTCCAGATCGACTGGTGGACGTGCATGCCGCTGCCGTTGTCGCCGAAGATCGGCTTCGGCATGAACGTCGCGGTCTTGCCGTGGCGGCGCGCGACGTTCTTGACGATGTACTTGTACCACATGAGGGCGTCGCCACACTTGACGAGCGGCAGGAAGCGGAAGTCGATCTCCGCCTGGCCGGCCGTCGCGACCTCGTGGTGCTGCTTCTCGACGCGGATGCCGACCTTCTCCATGAGCATGACCATTTCCTGGCGGAGGTCCTGCATGGTGTCGGTCGGGGCGACGGGGAAGTAGCCTTCCTTGTACCGGATCTTGTAGCCGAGGTTCAGGCTCGTCTCGTCGACGTTGGTGACCTTGCCGGTGTTCCAGCGCGCCTCGTCGGAGTCGACGTGGTAGTAGCTCTCCGACTGGTTCGTGTCGTAGCGCACGGTGTCGAAGACGAAGAACTCGGGCTCGGGACCGAAGAAGCAGACGTCGCCGACGCCGGACTGCTTCAGGTAGGCCTCGGCCTTCTTCGCGATGTTGCGCGGGTCGCGGGAGTATTCCTCCTTGGTGATCGGGTCGATGATGTTGCCGATCACCGAGAGCGTCGGATCCGCGCAGAAGGGATCCATCACGACGGTCGCCGGGTCGGGCATGACGAGCATGTCCGAGGCGTTGATCGGCTGCCATCCGCGGATCGAGCTGCCGTCGAACCCGCTGCCCTCCTCGAAGATGCTCTCGTCGAACTCGCTCATCGGGATCGTGAAGTGCTGCCAGGTCCCGATGAAGTCGAGGAACTTGAAGTCGACGCAGACCGCCTTGTTCTCCTTCGCGAACTTCACCGCTTCTTTGGGCGTCATCTCGGGCTACCTTTCCTTGCTGCTCGGCCGGTCGTTGTCGGGACGCGAGCCGCGCGAGGCCGTTCGCTTCGCGGTCGCGGGTCGCCGCGGGCCCCGGGACCTCCTCCCGGGCGCTTCGACGTCCCGGAACGGCCGTCGCTTTCGCGCCGACCGTCCCGGCTCTTCTGGCTGTCGCTGGATCGTGGTTCGGGGACCGGTCAGAGCGCTTCGCTGCCGCGCTCGCCGGTGCGGATCCGGACGACTTCCTCCACCGGCAGGACGAAGATCTTGCCGTCCCCGATGCGGCCGGTCCGGGCGGCCTTCTCGATCGTCTCGACCACCTTCGCGACGCTCTCGTCGGAGACGATGATCTCGAGCTTCACCTTCGGCAGGAAATCCACGACGTACTCGGCGCCGCGGTAGAGTTCGGTGTGGCCCTTCTGCCGGCCGAACCCCTTGACCTCGGTCACGGTGAGTCCCTGCGCCCCGATCGAGCTCAGGCTCTCCTTCACCTCGTCGAGCTTGAACGGCTTGATGATGGCTTCGACTTTCTTCATGGCTCCCTCGATACGGAGTTCGTCCGGTCGGATCAACCGATCGGGCCTTCGGCCCCGGTGCCTCCCGTAACCCTCCGACTCCCCTCCGGATTCAATCCGCGACCGAGCCCAGGACGTAGGCTCGTTCGCTGTGCTGGCTCAGGTCGAGACCGGCGTACTCCTCCTCCTCCTCGGCCCGCAGCCCGACGAGGGCATCGGTCACCTTGAGGAGAAGCCACGCGCCGGCGAAACAATAGACGAGGGTCGCGAGGACCGCCGCGACCTGCGTGAGCAGGAGCCCCGGGCCGCCGTGGAGCAGCCCGTCGGCGCCCGCCGAGTTGACCGCCTTGGACGCGAAGATGCCCGTCGCGATCGCGCCCCAGATTCCGCCGACGCAGTGCACGCCCACCACGTCGAGCGCGTCGTCGACGCCGAAACTCTCCTTCAGGCGGATTCCGTAGTAGCAGATGATGCCGCCGAGAACTCCGATCGCGACGGCGGCGAGCGGCGTGACGAAGCCCGCGCCCGGCGTGATCGCGACGAGGCCCGCGACGGCGCCGGAGGCGGCTCCGAGCACGGTCGGCTTGCCGCGCTGCAGCCACTCGATGGCCATCCAGCCGCAGGTGGCCGCGGCGGCGGCGACGTGCGTCGTGACGAATGCGTTCGCCGCGAGTCCGTTGGCGGCGAGCGCGCTGCCCGCGTTGAAACCGAACCAGCCGAACCACAGGAGAGCGGCTCCCACCACCGTGAAGGGAAGGTTGTGCGGCGGCATCTGCTCGTGCCCGTGCCCGAGGCGCTTGCCGATCAGCATGGCGGCGGCGAGAGCGGAGATGCCGGAGCTGATGTGGACGACGGTGCCGCCGGCGAAGTCCAGGGCGCCGAGTTCGCGCATCCAGCCGCCCACTCCCCAGACCCAGTGCGCCATCGGGTCGTAGATGAAGGTCGACCACAGGAGCGTGAAGACGAGGAAGGCCTTGAACGTCATGCGCTCGGCGAACGCGCCGGTGATGAGCGCGGGAGTGATGATCGCGAACATGCCCTGGTAGGCCATGAAGACGAGATGGGGAATGGTCGCGGCATAGGCCGGGTTGGGATCCTGTCCGACGCCCGCGAGGCCGAGGAAGTCGAGACCGCCGATCCAGCCCCCGTGGCTCTCTCCGAAGGCGAGCGAGTAGCCGAAGAGGATCCACTGGAGCGTGAGGACCGCCATGCAGGTGAAGCTCTGCATGATGACGCCGAGCACGTTCTGGCTTCGCACGAGGCCGCCGTAGAAGAGCGCGAGCCCCGGCGCGGTCATGAGCAGCACGAGCGCGGTCGACACGAGCATCCAGGCCGTGTCTCCGGTGTCGATCTTCGCGACCTCCTCGGCCGCGAAGGCCGAGGTAGAGAGGCCGGCGAGCAGGGTCGTTGCGATCAGTGCGAGTCCGGCGGAGGCCGGACCGCGTTTTCTTCGTGCGCGTCGTTCCATGGGCATCCCTCCCGAGGGACGGAGACTGCAAGCGGGATGCCGTCCGGGAGGTGCGGGGAAACCCCGGGGTTTGCTCGCGCCCGGGGCACCCCGGATGCCCGCGACTTGGGCAGTGCCCGCTTCTTGTGCAGTCGCGAGGCTCCGGTCGGCGGGCGGCGGACCGTCGGATCAGAGTCGGAAGGAGCTCTCGCGGCGATCGCGTCGGCGCTGCACGCTGCGGCCGAGCAGGAACCCGAGGAGCCCGGTCGCGGCCGCCACCGTGAAGAGCACGATCGGTTCGTCGAGCCGGGGCACGGGGGTCTCGATTCGCGCGGCCATCCGCTCCTGCATCTCGAGCAGCCTCTCCATCCGCTGATCGAGCGACGATCCGATTCCCGCCGCCCAGGGCGGAGGTGTCTCGCCCCGGGCGAACTCCTCGACGCGCCAGCCGAGCCGTTCCACCGCCTGCTGGAGGCCGCCCTGCGCAGGGGCGAGCAGGCTCGATCCGCCCTCGACCGGGTGGCTTCCGGGCACGAGGGTGCCGACCGCGGTCGACCCGGATCGGGGCGACGTCGGGACGCGACCGCCGGCGCGCCGGGCGGGAGCCGCCCACGCGGGAGTCGCGAAGGTCGCGACGG
This sequence comes from bacterium, assembly GCA_018970825.1. Lineage (GTDB taxonomy): Bacteria > Desulfobacterota > Binatia > UBA12015 > UBA12015 > REEB422. The sequence goes on from JAGWVP010000088.1 coordinate 6,858, forward strand.
CCAGCGCCGTGCCGAGGAGCGCGAGCCGGAGGCGATCCACGACGACTCCGTTAGGACACCGTCGCGCCTGCCGCAAACTCAGCGTCGACGTCGCAGCTCGGCGAGAATCGCCTCGCGGTCTGCGTCGAGTTCCGGAGGAGGCCGGTGGCTCGCCGGCTCCTCGCGTCCGACGATCTTGATCGGGCTTCCCGCGACGCGCAGCGTGCCGAGGACGGGGTCCGCCACGTCGAGGATCATGCTGCGCGCCGCGACCTGCGGGTGGCTCGCCACCTGCGCGACGTCGTTCACCGGCGAGCAGGGGATCCCCGCCTCCTCGAAGAGGACGAGCCAGTCCGAGGCGCTGCGCCGGCGAAGCGTCGTCTCGAGGTCCCGTCGCAGTTCCGCGGCCGCCGCCCGACGCCGCTCGGGCGCGTCGAATCGCGGGTCGGCGACCAGTTCCTCGCGGCCGATCGCCGCGCACAGCCTCGCGAACAGGCGGTCGTTCCCCGCCGCGATCACGATCGGCCCGTCGGCCGCGTCGAACACGCCGAACGGCGCGATCCGCGGATGTCGGTCTCCGAGCGGCCCCGCGATCTCGCCGGTCGCGCCGTAGACGGTGATCGCACCCTCGAGGATCGCGACCTGGCAGTCGAGCATCGCGACGTCGACCATGCTTCCGACCCCGGTCCGCTCGCGCTCGAGCAGCGCCGCGACCACGCCGGTCGAGAGGTAGAGGCCCGCCGCGAGGTCGCCGATCGAGACGCCGACGCGCGTGGGCGGACCGCCCGGGTGGCCGGTCACGCTCATCACGCCGCCCATGCCTTGTACGACCATGTCGTAGGCCGGCCGACGGGAGAGCGGCCCGGTGCGGCCGAAGCCGGAGAGAGCGCCGTACACGAGCTGCGGGAAGCGCTCGTGGAGCGACTCCCAGGGGAACCCGAGGCGATCCATCGTGCCCGGCCGGAAGTTCTCGACGAGCACGTCGGCGCGAGCCAGGAGTTCGAGGAAGACCTCGCGCCCGTCGTCGGTCTTGAGGTCGAGCGCGATGCTCTCCTTGTCCCAGTTCACAGACGAGAAATAGAGCGACTTGCCGTTCTTGAACGGCCCGATCGCCCGCCCGTCGTCGCCGCCGCGGGGCGACTCGACCTTGGTCACGCGTGCGCCGAGCTGGGACAGCAGCAGCGTGCAGAACGGCCCGGCGAGCACGCGGGAGAGGTCGACGACCCGGACTCCGTCGAGCGGGCGGTGTCCGGGGGCGGGCTCTCGGGGGCTCATCCTCGCTCCCTGCCGTGCCCGCCCGGCCCGCCAGGCGGACCGGGCCGACCCACGGCTCCGACGAAAGTCGGGGTGACAGGATTTGAACCTGCGGCCCCTGCGTCCCGAACGCAGTGCTCTACCAGTCTGAGCTACACCCCGATGGAAGGACCGATCCCGCGGGCGGTCGGCCCGGAGCCGGACCCGCGGGATCTAGCACGGGGTGCCTCGCCCGCAACCGCTCGGAGCCTGCCGGGCCGCCGCCTCGGTGCCCCGCCCGGGTCGCCCGGGCGGCACGCGGCCTCAGCCCCGTCCCTGTCCTCGACGCAGTCGAGCCGCGTAGAAGCCGTCGAGGCCTCCCTCCTCGGGCGAAGTGCGCATCGCTCCGTCCGGGCCGACGAGGTCGTACGCCGCGTCGGGAAGCCACGGTCGCGCGTCCTCGGGAACGAAGGACGGGTCCGCCTCGAGCAGCGTCTTCACGACGTCCTCGTTCTCCTCTCGCAGCTGGGTGCAGGTCGCGTACACCAGCCGGCCTCCGGGGCGGACGAGCCGCGCGGCCCGGAGGATCATCGCGCGCTGCACCGCGGCGAGGCGCGTCACGTCGGCGGCGGTGCGCCGCCAGCGGATCTCGGGGTGGGCGCGCAGCGTTCCGAGTCCCGAGCAGGGCGCGTCGAGGAGCACGGCGTCGAAGGTCGCGTCGGCGAACGGCGGGACGAGCACGTCGGCGCGCAGCGCAGCGACGCGGCGGCCGTCGGCACCTCCCGACGCTCCTCGCGCGAGCGCCGCGACGCGGCGAAGCCCGGCCCTCGAGCGGTCGGCCGCGACGACGAGGCCGCCCTCTCCCGAGAGTTCGATCGCCTCCGCGATCGCGCCCGCCTTGCCCCCGGGCGCCGCGCACAGGTCGGCGATCCTTTCGCCCGCCCGCCCCCCGACCAGGTCGGCGACGAGCTGGGAGGCCTCGCCCTGCGAGGAGCCCCGTGCGAATCCGAGTCCGCCCGGGCCGACGAGGACGATCCCGGCGCGCGCGAGCCTGGTCGGTCGCGCCTCGACGCCCCCGGCCGCGAGGTCCGCGATCGCCTCGTCCCGCGTGCATCGACGAAGGTCGACGCGCAGCACGGTGGGAGCCTCGCCGGCGTTCGCTTCGAGCAGTCGCTCGGTGCGCTCCCTCCCGCGCTCGTCGAGCCAGCGCTCGACGA
>JAGWVP010000089.1 GCA_018970825.1 bacterium
CATGGAATCCGGCTCGCTACGAGCGCTTCAAGGCCGAGCGCCGCCAGCCCTTCGACGACCTGGTCCGCCTCGTTCGCCCGCACCCGGGGATGCGGATCGTCGACCTCGGCTGCGGCCCGGGAGGTCTGACGGTCGAGCTCCACGAAGCGCTCGGTGCGAGCGAGACCCTCGGCCTCGACTCCTCCCCCGAGATGCTCGCCAAGGCGTCGGCGGTCGCGCGGCCGGGGCTCTGCTTCGAGCACGGCGACATTGCCGACTTCGCGGGCCGCGACCTCGACCTCGTCTTTTCGAACGCGGCGCTCCACTGGGTGCCGGTCGACCACTCCGTGCTGCTCGAGAGGTTCACCCGGTCGCTTGCACCCGGCGGCCAGATCGCGGTGCAGGTGCCCGCGAACTTCGACCAGCCGACCCACGTCGTCGCGGCCGAGGTCGCGGCCGAGGAGCCCTTCGCGAGCGCTCTCGGCGGGCGCCGCGAGTTCCTGTCGGTGCTTCCGCCGGAGGACTACGCGACCCTGCTCGACCGGCTCGGGTTCGAGGAGCAGACCGTGCGGCTGCAGGTGTACCCGCACCACCTCGAGAGCCGCGAGGCCGTCGTCGAGTGGGTTCGCGGCACGATGCTCACCGCCTACGAGACCCGCCTGCCTGCGGAGCTGTTCGCACGCTTCGTCGACGCCTACCGCGAACGCCTGCTCGACCGCCTGCCCGACGAGCGACCGTTCTTCTTTCCGTTCAAGCGGATCCTCTTCTGGGGCCGCCTGCCCGGGTCGGGTTCCGTGGCGGAAGGGGGCGAGCCCCGGTAGGAAGCCCGGCGTGTCGGAGCTCTCCTTCCACCTGGTCGACCGCATCGACGAGCTCGAGCCCGAGCGGAGCGCGCGCGGGACGCTCGCGGTCCCGGCCTCGATCGATGCGTTTCCCGCCTGCCTCGTCGTCGAGGCGATCGGGCAGCTCGCGGCGTGGGTCGCGATGCAGCGCGCGTCGTTCGAACGCCGGCCGGTCGCGGCGCGCGCCGACGACGTGCGCGTGTTCGGCACGGTCGCGCCCGGCGACGTGCTCGAGCTCGCGATCCGCGTGAGGAGCTGCAAGAGCGTCGCGATCGCCTACGAGGGCGAGGGAATGGTCGGGGGCCGGACGCTCGTCGAGCTGCGCGGCGCCGTCGGCGCGATGCTCCCGATGAGCGAGTTCGAGTCGCCCGAGGCGGCGCGCGCCCGCTACGAGGCGCTCCGCGCGGGGGGCCTTCCGCCGCGCGAGTTCCCGGGCCGTGCGGCGTTCGCGCCGCGCGTGATCTCCCGAAAGGTCGCCGACGGCCGCATCGAGGCCGAGCTCGAAGCCGCGCCTCCGGGTCCGCTCTACGCGGATCATTTCGAGCGCCGCCCTGTCTACCCGGCGACGCTGCTGCTCGACGCCCAGCTCCGACTCGCGTTCGCACTCGAGCCGTCGTTCGAGGCGGCGTCGATCGACGACGTGCCGTCCGGGAGCCGACTGCTCCACGTCAAGGTTCGCTCCTTCACTCCGCCCGGGGGCCGGGTGACCGCGATCGCCGAGCGTCGCGAAGGCGCTCGCGAAATCGAATTGTCCGCCCACGCCGACGGCAAGAGGGTTTCGTCCGCGACGCTCGTTCCCCCCGGCGGCGTTTGACGTCGAACCCCGGGCGCAGGTGCCCGGTTTGCGCGGGCGTCGCGCGCGGGGCACCGTCCGCGAGGGCGTCATGGCGGGTCACGCGATCGGAATCGACGAGGGGACGACCGGCGTCCGCGCGGTCGTGCTGCGCCACGACGGCGAGGTCGCCGGAGTCGCCTACGAGGAGATCGGGCAGCGTTTTCTCCGCGCGGGCTGGGTCGAGCACGATGCCGAGGAGACCTGGCTGGCCACCCGCCGCGTCACGCTCCGCGCGCTCGACGAGTCGCGGGTTCCGCCGGACGAGGTCGCGGCCCTCGGCATTGCGAACCAGCGCGGGTCCGCGGTCCTCTGGGACGAATCCGGCGCCGCCCTCGGGCCGGTCGTCGGCTGGCAGGACCAGCGCACCGCCTCGCGCTGTGCCGAACTCGCGGGCGCAGGCCTGCCGGTTCCGACCCTGGTCGCGGCGACGAAGTGGGAGTGGCTCGTCCGCGAGCGGGGCTCCTCGTCCGCCGACGGTGGTCGAGGACTGCGCCTCGGAACGGTCGATTCCTGGCTCGCCCACCGGCTCTCGGGTGGTGCCCTCCACGCCACCGACGCCTCGAACGCATCCTGCACGGGCCTCTACGAGTGGGGGCGCGGGGGCTGGGACGAGCGCATGGCCGATCGTCTCGCGATCGATCCGGCGTGGCTGCCGCGCATCGTCGCGACGAGCGGGATCGTCGGCGAGTCGTCGGTCGACGCCCTCGGTGCCCGCATCCCGATCGCGGCGCTCGCCGGCGACCAGCAGGCGGCGATGGTCGGGCTCGCCTGCCTGCGGCCGGGCTCGGTGAAGCTCACCCTCGGCACCTCGGGAATGATGGACGCGAACGTCGGGGGGGCACTCGCGCCGCCCGGGCGAGGCACCTACCCGCTCGTGCTCTGGTCGATCGACGGCGTGCGGAGCTTCTGCTTCGAGGGCACGGCGATCACCGCGGGTGCGGCCGCGCAGTGGCTGCGCGACGGGCTCGGGGTCGTCGACGCGCTCGACGAGATCGAGCCGCTCGCCCGATCGGTCGAGACGAGCGCCGGCGCCTGGTTCGTGCCGGCGTTCCAGGGACTCGGGACCCCGTGGCTCGACCCCGGGGCGCGCGCACTCGTGGGCGGGGTCTCGCGCGGCACGACGCGCGCTCACCTCGCCCGGGCCCTGCTCGAGGGCGTCGCGTGGCGCTGCAGGGAGGTCTTCGACGCCCTCTGCGCGCACCTGCCCGAGCGCCCGTCCGTCCTGCGGGTGGACGGCGGCGCCGCGAGCAACCGCCTGCTCCTCGAGATGCTGGCCGATGCTCTCGGGGTGACCGTCGAGGCGCCCACGATGCTCGATTCCGCCGCGGCCGGGGCGGCGCTTCTCGCGGGGCGTGCGGTCGGCCTCTGGCACGACGGAGACCTGGCCGCGCGATGGAAGCCGGCGTTCCGCCTCGAGCCCGTGCACACGGAGGACCAGCGCGAGAGCGCGCTCGCGACCTGGCGACGCAGGGTGGCGCTCGCGCGCGAGGCCGGCTCGTGACGACCGGCGCCCGCACGACCTCGCTCGTCATGATCGACTGCGACGGCACGCTCTTCGACTCCTTCGAGGCGAACCGCGCCTTCTACGACGAGGTGCTGCGTCGGATGGGACGACCGCCGCTCGACGCCGAGGGACGCGACCTCGCCCACCACATGGCGACGCCGCTCCTGTTCGCGCACCTGTTCCGCGGCGACCCGGCGGGCTTCGAACAGGCGACGAGGGTCGCCCGGGCGACCGACTATGCACCCTACCTGGAGCTCATGATCCCCGTCCCGCGCATGGTCGAGACGCTCGAGTGGGTGCACGAGCGCCACGACACCGCGCTCGCCACGAACCGCGGTGCCTCGATCACGCGCCTGCTCGCGCGCTTCGACCTTCTCCACCACTTCGACCTCGTCGTGGGCATTCACGAGGTCGAGCGGCCCAAGCCCGCACCCGACATGCTCCTGCATTGCCTGCGGCACTTCGCGGCGGCGCCTTCCGCCGCGGTCTACGTCGGCGATGCACCGGGCGACCGGGAAGCCTCGCGGGCCGCCGGGGTGCGGTTCTTCGCGGTCGGCGGGCGCGTTCCCGGCGACGTCGATCTCCCCGGCTTCGCCGACCTGGTCGCCGCGCTCTCGTGACGGTCGGCGACTCCCCGCGTTCCGATCCCCGCCCGACGACGCCCGGCTCGCCCACGCTTGCAAAGCGGTCCCGATTTCCCCGAAGACCTGCCGGGGGCGGTGCCGCTCCCGCAGCCCTCGAAGCGTCGAGGGGAAGGCCCGGTGGGGCCGGGAGGCGACGGCGATGCAGCTCGGGATGATCGGACTCGGCCGGATGGGCGCCAACATGGTGCGGCGCCTCATGAAGGGCGGCCACGCATGCGTCGTGTACGACGTCTCGCCGAAGGCGGTCGGGGAACTGGTCGAGTCGGGCGCGACGGGAGCCTCCTCGCTCGCGGATTTCGTCGCGAAGCTCCCGGCTCCCCGGCACGTGTGGCTCATGGTGCCGGCCGGGATCGTCGACCGCATGATCGGCGAGATCGCCCCCCTGCTCGCGAAGGACGACGTCCTGATCGACGGCGGCAATTCGTACTACAAGGACGACATCCGTCACGCGAAGACGCTCGCCGCCTCCGGGATCCACTTCGTCGACGTCGGCACGAGCGGCGGCGTCTGGGGGCTCGAGCGCGGCTACTGCATGATGATCGGAGGCGACGCGAAGGCCGTCGGGCGCCTCGACCCGATCTTCGCGACGCTCGCCCCGCCGATCGACTCGGCGCCTCGGACTCCGGGGCGGGAGACGGCGAACAAGCCCGGGACCGCCGAGCACGGCTACCTGCACTGCGGACCGGCCGGCGCCGGTCATTTCGTGAAGATGGTCCACAACGGCATCGAGTACGGCATCATGGCCGCCTACGCCGAGGGCCTGAACGTGCTGCGCCACGCGAACGTCGGCAAGGGTCGGCGCGACGTCGACGCGGAGACGACCCCGCTTCGCAACCCCGAGGAGTACCAGTACGACATCGATCTCGCGGACGTGACCGAGGTGTGGCGTCGCGGGAGCGTCATCTCGTCCTGGCTGCTCGACCTGACCGCGGCGTCGCTCGCGAAGAGCCCGAACCTCGACGAATTCGGCGGCCGCGTCTCCGATTCCGGCGAGGGCCGCTGGACGATCCAGGCGGCGATCGACGAGGGCGTCCCGGTCCACGTGCTCTCGGCCGCCCTCTTCGACCGCTTCGAGTCCCGCGGCGAGGCGGACTTCGCCAACCGGGTGCTTTCGGCGATGCGCTTCCAGTTCGGCGGCCATCTCGAGAAGACGGAGAAGAAGTGAGCGCCGGGACCGGTCCCGCCGAGCGCCCGCTCGCGTTCGCGCCCTCGATCCTCGCCTCCGACTTCCTGCGGCTCGGCGAGCTTCTCTCGGAGTGCGAGCGCGGCGGCGCCGAGCGCATCCACGTCGACGTGATGGACGGGCTCTTCGTGCCGAACCTGAGCATGGGGCTGCCGATCGTCGAGGCGGTGCGTCGAGGGACCCGGCTGCCCGTCGAGGTCCACCTCATGATCGAGCGCCCCGAGCGCTACCTCGAGGACTTCTCGCGTGCCGGGGGCGACCGGCTGATCGTCCACCAGGAGGCGACCGACCATCTCCACCGCGCGGTCCACCAGGTTCGGGAGCTCGAGCGCAAGGTGAGCGTCGCGCTCAACCCGGCCACGCCGGTCGGCACGCTCGACCACGTCATCGAGGAACTCGACTCGGTGCTGGTCATGACCGTGAACCCGGGATTCGGGGGCCAGAAGTTCATCGCCTCGATGCTGCCCAAGATCCGGCGCCTGCGCGCGATCCTCGACGAGCGCAATCCCGCCTGCGAGGTCGAGGTCGACGGCGGGATCGACGAGCGAACCGCGCCGCTCGCGGCGGAGGCCGGCGCGACCGCCCTGGTCGCCGGCACGTCGGTGTTCGCGGCGACCGGGGGGCCTGCGGGCGGTCTCGCGCGCCTGCGAAGCTGCTGCGCCGGGATCGCGCATCGCGCGTCCCGCTAGGGCTCGATCCCCGCGGGACGTGCGCGCGCGTCGCTCGATCAGCGCCGCGCGGTCCTGGCCGGAGCCTTCGCGGGCGCCTTCGATCCGGCCTTGGCGACGGTCTTCGCGGGAGTCGGCTTGTCCGCCGGCTTGCCCGGCTTCCCGACGGCCTTCGTCGAGGAGACCTGCTTCGCCGCGCCCCTGCCGGCGGCGGTCGATCCGCGCTTCGCCTTCGATCCGGAGTCTCCTTCGTCGGAGTCGCCCTGGGCGACGGGCCGCCGAGCCGAGGCCGATCTCGCCGAGGGCGTGCGGGAGACCTCGACCTTCGCCGGGCGGGAAGCCGCGGCCGCTCGGCTCGAGGTCGCCGATCGGGCTTCGACCGCGGCGCGGCGTGCTTCCTCGTGGGGTCGTGTCGACCGTGCCGACGATCCAGGGCGCACCGCGGCGACGCGGGAGTCCGCCTGCGCATCCTTCGCGGGCCGCTTGCGGGCCTCGAGCCGGTCGGCGCGCACGAGGCGCTCGATCCGCTCGCGCTCCGCGCGGGAAATCGCGGCGGGCGCGTCCGCGCGGCCGTGCCGTGCGGCTCCCGGTCGTCCGGCGCGTGCGAGGCGTTCGACCTTCGCGCGCGCCTCCCGGTCCGCACGCGCATCGGCTTCCCGCGCGAGGCGGTCCGCCCTGGCCTCGCGCGCGGCCTCGGCCTTCGCCCGCTCGACGAGTCTTCGCTGCTCGCGTGCGACGGCGAGACGGATCCGGTGCTGTTCCCGCAGGACCGCCGCGCGTTCCTCCCGTGCCTCGCGCGCCGAAGCCCTCTCGGCCGCGAGCGCCGCCCGCTCCGCAGCCTCGTCGGCCCGGCGACGCTCCTCGGCCGGGTCGACGCCGCGGAAACGCTCCGCGGAGGCCCAGGCGCGCGCGACGCGATCCGCGTCGGGTGCGGCGGCCGGTGCGGCTGCCGCCCAGCGCATCCCGGAGGGGGGCGGCGACGGGATCTCGACTTCGTCCCGCTCGTCGCGGTCGTCACGATCCCAGGTTCCGCCCGAGCCGGTGCCGAAGTCGAGCCCCGCGACCGACTGCGGGGCGACCTGGTTCAGCCCGTATTCGATGAGCTTGCGCGTGTCGCCCCAGACGTTGGTGGAGCCGAGGACCGCGACCATGACGGCCCGGCCGTCGATCTCGGCGGCGCCGACGAAGCACTTGCCGGCCGCGCGCGTGTACCCGGTCTTGCCGAACACCTGCACGACGTAGTTGTCGAGCAGCCGGTTGTGCGAAGAGATCGGCACCATGCGCACGGTGCGGCCTTCGACCGGGACGAAGGCGGACTTCGTGCTCGCGATCGTCCGAAAGCCGGAGACGGTCATCGCGTATCGGAGCATGAGCGCGAGGTCGTGCGCCGAGGACCGGTGGTCGTCGTCCGGAAGCCCGCTCGGGTTGGTGAAGAAGGTGTTGCGTGCGCCGATCTGGCGGGCCTTCAGGTTCATCCGGGCCGCGAACGACCGCACGCTGCCCGACAGCCCCTCGGCGACCACGACGGCGGCGTCGTTCGCCGACTTGAGCATGAGGGCGTAGACGAGGTCGCGCAGCCGGACCTCCTGCCCGGCCTTCAGGCCGAGCTTCGAGGGCGGCTGGGAGGCGGCGTAGGAGCTGACCTCCATGTCCCGGTTCAGCATCCCGCTCTCGAGGGCGAGGATCGAGGTCATGATCTTGGTCGTGCTCGCCGGGGGCAGCGCGACCTCGCCGTTGCGCTCCCAGAGCACCCGCCCGTTGCGGGCGTCCATGACGAGTGCGGCCCGGGCGGCGACCTCCGGAGGGTCGGGCATCGCGGCGACGGGAGTCGCCGCGAGGAGCACGCGGAGAATGGCGGCGGTCGCCGCGACTCCCACGATCAGGCGGGAGAACATCGCATCACCCTCGACTCCACCACGACCACCACCATCCTCGACCATAGCCGAAGAGGCGCGAAAACGTAAAGGAAAATCGGGTCGAGACGTCTTTCGCCGTTGTCCCCCCGGGCTCCTGCCGCTAAAACGTCGATCGGATCCGGATCACGCAGCCAGGGAAGGAGTCCCGTGCCGACCTCGACGAATCGAATCCTCCGCGCCGCGATCCTCGCGTTCGCGACCTGCCTCGCGGCCCGGCCGGCCTCCGCCAAGATCTGGCAGGAAAGCGACTTCGGCCAGAACGAGCCGCGCACCTACACCTTCGTGCCGCCCGGATCGGCGCCGCCCGACCGGGTCGACACGGTCATCGGCGAGATCCAGACGCACAAGCCCGAGCACGGCGACACCTTCCTCGATCTCGCGCGCCACTACGGCCTCGGGTTCAACGAGTTCGCGGAGGCGAACCCCGGCGCCGACGAGTGGATCCCTTCGCGCACGGGTACCCCGCTGGTGGTGCCGACCGAGTTCGTCCTGCCGTGCTGCCGGACCAGCGGCATCGTCGTGAACATTCCCGAGATGCGCATGTACTACTTCGGCGCGAAGGGTCCGAACACGGTCGTCACGTTCCCGGTCGGTCTCGGTCGCGAGGACTGGAAGACCCCGGTCGGCAAGTTCAAGATCCGCGAGAAGCAGATCAACCCGACCTGGGTCATCCCGGAGTCGATTCGCAAGGAGCGCATCCAGGACAAGGGTTTCAGCGAGACGATGATCCCGGGCGGCGATCCGAGCAACCCGCTCGGCAAGTACCGGATGCGCCTCACCATCAACATGTACGGCATCCACGGCACGAACATTCCGTGGGGCGTGGGCATGCTCGTGAGCCACGGATGCGTCCGCCTCTACCCGGAGGACATCGACAAGCTCTACCCGATGACGCCGGTCGGCACGGAGGGCGAGCTCGTCTACCAGAGGGTGAAGATCGGCCTGCGCAACGGGCGCATCTACGCCGAGGTCCACAAGGACCTCTACGGCATGCAGCCGGGTGCGATGAAGGCCGCGCTCGACCTGCTGCGCGACAGGCGGCTGCTCGACTACGTCGACCGCGAGAAGCTCGAGCAGGCGGTGCAGGCGGAGACCGGGGTGCCGACCGACGTGACCGCCGGCGAAGGCCCTGCGCGCTTCGGATCGGAAGTCCGTCTCCTGCCGGCCTCGGTTTCGGCACCCGCGCCTCGCGAGAGCGAACCCTCGTCGATTCCGGTGCCGCGCGCGAGCGCCCCGGCGCCGGTGGCGCGTCCGCCCGCGGCGCGCCCCGCGAGCGCGTCGGCGCCGGTCGTTCGCCCGCCGTCCCCGGCTCCGTCGACGAAAGCCGCGAGTGCTCCCGGGCTTCCGGCCCGCGCCGCGCTCGGGACGAACCTGAGCTCCGATCCCCGCCGCCGCGGCGAAGCAGCACCGGCAGCGGTCCGGTCGACCACCTCGTCGAGCAAGTCTGCCTCGTCGGCTGCGAAGTCGGCCTCGACCGCGACCTCGACCGCCTCGAAGTCGCAGGCTTCGAAGACTGCGGGTGTCTCGAGCGCGACGAAGTCGACCGTCTCGACGTCGTCGAAGTCGGCTGCCGGCAAGGTGAGCGCGCCGAAATCGAAGTCCGGGACCACGGCGTCGGCCGCGAAGACCTCGGCCAGGAACTGAGACCCGGAACCGGAAAACGAGAACGGCCCCCTCGCCGCGCGGCGAGGGGGCCGTTCT
>JAGWVP010000090.1 GCA_018970825.1 bacterium
GAAGGCCCCGATCGTCGTGCTGCGCGACGCCGAGGAGACGCTCCACCTGCCGATCTGGATCGGGATCCTCGAGGCGAGCGCCATCGCGAGCGAGCTCGAAGGCGTGCGTCCCCAGCGGCCGATGACGCACGACCTCCTGCGCAGCACGATCGGGAGCCTCGGCGGCGAGGTGGTCTCGGTCGAGATCACCGACCTGCGCGACAACACGTTCTATGCGCGAATCGTCGTGCGGGCGGCCGACGGCACCGTCGAGATCGACGCGCGCCCGAGCGATGCGATCGCTCTCGCGCTGCGGACCCGGACGACCATCCTGGTGGCGAGGCAGGTACTCGAGCAGTCGAGCGTGACGTCGGAGCCCGGCGAGGCCGCGGGAGCCGAGGAGGAGGGCGGGGCGTCCGGCGACGAGCTCGACCTGTCGAACGTCTCCCCGGACCAGTGGGCCGACATCCTCGAGAAGATGGCGCCCGACGACTTCAAGTACAAGATGTAGGCGCCGGGTCCGACCCCGATCCTGCCGAGAGCCCCCGATCATGAGCCAGACGAAGAAGCTGAGCCGCAAGGACCTCCACCTGAACCAGCCCGACGAGTTCGTCACGACGACGGGCCGGGCGCTCGAGTGGGCGAAGCAGAACCAGTCGCTGGTGGCCGCCGCCGCGGCGGGTCTCCTCGGCCTGCTGCTCGCGATCGCGGGATGGCAGTGGATCCAGCAGTCGCGCATCGGCCGGTCCACTCAGGAGTTCTACGCGGCGAGCGAACTCTTCCGCCGCGAGCAGTGGGAAGCCGCCGGCAAGAGCTTCGACGACCTCGCGGCCTCGCTCCCCGGAACGCCCTACGGCCACGTCGCCCGGCTCTATGCCGGCCGCGCCGCGCTTCGCGCGGGCCAGCCTGCGGAGGCGATCGCGAAGTTGAACGACTTCCTCGCGCAACCGGTGTCCGACTCGGCCCTCGAGCAGCTCGCGCGCGTGAACCTGTCCGCCGCGCTCACCGCGCAGGGACAGCACGAGCAGGCGATCGCGGAGGCCTCGCGCGCGGTCGACTCGGCGGGCCCCGCCGTGGGCGAGGCGCTGGTCGCCCTCGCGCGTGCGCAGGAGGCCTCGGGGGCGAAGGACAAGGCGATCGAGACCTACCTTCGCTATCTGAAGGACGAGCCTGAGGGCACGGTTCGCGACTACGCACGGGCCCGCATCCTGGCCCTCGGCGGGACGCCCCCCCCGGAGGAGAAGAAGCCGCTCACGAACCTCCCGCAGATCCAGGTGCAGCCGGGGGCACCGGAGTAGGGAAGGACGCGTCGGCCCGGAAGGGACTCCCGCTCGCCGGGCGACCAAAGGGGTCGATCGGCCCGCGGCTCGTCGCCTCGATTCCACCCGCGAACCGGCCATCCGACTTCATGGAACGCGGCTCTTCACCTGCGGAGGGGCGCCCCGGTGCGCCGCGGACCGTGAACGCGCTCGGAATCGCGATCCTTTCCGCGCTCGCGACGTCGATCCCCTCGCTGCTGGTCGCCGTGCTGGTGATCGGGAGCGATCGAGCCGTGGTCGGCGCGCTCGGCGTCGGCCTCGCGGTCGGAGCCCTCGTCGGGCCGACCGCCTGGTGGCTGCTCGGGCGCAGAGGGCGGGCCTGAGCGCTGCTTCGACGAGCGAGGCAGGATCGGGTCGCCGCAGGGGCTCGCCCGTCGCCGGCGTCTCCTTCGACCGTTCCTGCGGTCGCTTCCGCGACTCGCGTCGGTCGGCGCAGTTCAGCGTCGCCGGCCGACTCCCATCTTCTCCCGCGTGGCCGACGACGGCCGGCCCGGGACCTGGGTCGAATCACCCCTCGATGCACCGGGAGAGTCGCGGCGCGACCGGGTGGATGGCCTCGGGCGGTCCTACGGCGAGCGGCTTTCCTCGAACTCTCGGCCTGCTTCGACCGGGCCCCAGCAACGTCCGATAAGATTGATTATGTCAAATCACCCCGCGCAAGACCCCTGATTGGCGGCCCTTTTTGCCGGAGGTGCGGTCGAGCTCGAATTCCGGGGTGACACCGTCGGCCGGACACCCGGATCGACGCAGGCGTCAGACCCGCGGCGTTCCGGCCTCCGGATCGCCGTCTTCGTCCCCGGCCGATTGCAGCCCCGATTCCTCGAGGCCGCGATTCTGCGGCGAGTCGCCTGCATCCGCCGGACGAAGGCGCGCAAGGGCCGCGCGGGCCTTCTGGTCGCCGGGCCGTGCGCGCAGGACACGCTCCAGGTAGCCACGGGCCTCGAGCGGCCGGTTGTCGTGGATCGCGAGCTCGGCCAGCAATCGGAGCGTCTCGAGGTCTCCGGGGTCCGCCTCCCGGGCCCGGACGAGGTAGCGGCGCGCGGCGCCCCGCTCCCGGCGGCGATAGTGCCATCGCCCGATCGTCTTCAGCGCCTCCGCATTGAGGGGTGCGAGTCGAAGTGCCTCCTCGAGGGCGCCGATCGCCGAGCGCCCGAGGCCCTTGCGGAGCATCGATCGCCCCACCTCGACCAGGTTCGCGCTCTCCTCGGGAAATTCCCGAAGGTCCGCCTCGACCCGGATGACGTCGTCCTGGATCTCCACCCGGTGGAGCGACGCGGCGGGCCCCAGGTAGCGGCGCAGCACCACGAGGATCTCCTCGCCTTCGATCGCGCCCAGGAAGATCCGGCCGAGCGCGTCGACCTTGTGATCGTCGCGGTGGATCTCGAGGACCGCGCGTCGCTTCATACCTTTTCGAGCGGGTCGAAGAGCTTCGAGTACTCGTCGAGTGCGAAGCGGTCCGTCATGCCCGCGACGTAGTCCGCGATCACGCGGGCGACCGGCTCGCCCTGCTCCACTTGCGCGTAGACGTGGGGCGGCATCTGTCGCGGCTCGTCCATGTAGGTGCGGAAGAGCCCGTTGATGACCGTGCGCGCCTTCATTCCCATGCGCGTGACGCGCACGTGCGTGTAGAGATTGTCCATCAGGAAGCGCTTCAACTGGCGGATCCGACGGTGCATCTCCGGCCCGTAACCCGCGAGGCGGGGCTTCACGGCCTGCACGTCCGCGATCGAGACGACGCGGCGTTCGCGAATCTGCTCCTCGGTGTGACGCACGAGTTCGGAGACCATCGCGTCGAGGATGCGGCGGACCGTCTGGTAGCGGAGGATCGAGAACGGCGCCCCGGGCGACTCCTCCCGCGCCGCCTCGAAGTGCTCCCGCCAGAGTTCGACCTCGTCCATCGACTCGGGGCGGAGCATCGCGGACTGCAACCCGTCGTCGATGTCGTGACAGTTGTACGCGATCTCGTCGGCGAAGTCCGCGATCTGCGCCTCCAGGCACGGGGCGAGTTTCGGGTCGAAGCGCCGGATCGACGGACGGTCGTAGTCGCCGGAGTGCTTCGCGATGCCCTCCCGGACCTCCCAGGTCAGGTTCAGTCCGGGGAATTCCGCGTAGCGCTCCTCGAGGCGCTCGACGATGCGCAGGCTCTGCAGGTTGTGCTCGAAGCCCCCGTGTTCCTCCATCAGG
The DNA here is from genome assembly GCA_018970825.1 of bacterium. Taxonomy (GTDB): domain Bacteria; phylum Desulfobacterota; class Binatia; order UBA12015; family UBA12015; genus REEB422. The sequence goes on from JAGWVP010000090.1 coordinate 3,483, forward strand.
CCGTCGAGTACCTTCTCGCCGGCGTGGCCGAAGGGCGTGTGCCCGAGGTCGTGGGCGAGGACGACGGCCTCCGCGAGGTCCTCGTTCAGCCGGAGGGCGCGGGCGATCGTGCGCGTGATCTGCGCCCCCTCGACCGTGTGCGTGAGACGCGTTCGGTAGTAGTCGCCCTCGTGGTTCACGAAGACCTGGGTCTTGTACTCGAGCCGCCGGAACGCGGTCGAGTGGATGATCCGGTCCCGGTCTCGCTGAAACGCCGTCCGGATGGGATGCTCGGGCTCGGGATGCTCCCGACCGCGCGACTCCGCGCTGCGCATGGCAAAGGGGGCGAGCGAATCCCGCTCGCGAGCCTCGTATTCCTCCCGACGCACGCCCGGGCCCCTCCTCCCTGTCCTCGGCCGACGGGAAGTGGCTCCCGCCGGGTGTTCCGGTATATCCACGCCCCGGTGGAGCGGCAAGGTACGGAGCCATCGGACGGGAGTCGTCGATGACGAGAGGAGCGTCCTTCGTTCTCGCGGTGGGCGCGACCTGCGCCGCACTCGCCTACGGCGGCATCTGGATGTACGGCGACGGCTTCATCTTCAACCGTTTCACCGGGACCGTCATCTACGTCGACCTCCCCGAAGAGGAGGAGGACACGCTCGACGCGCGCACCGACCGAGCGGACCCCGGCCCGGAGACGATCCACCCGTGCGCCCACGAGCGGCGAGCCCGAGGCGATCAGGCGACGTTCGAAGCGCCGAAGCGGACCAGGAGCACGTCGTGGTCGTGCCCTCCCTCGCGGGAGAGCTCGGTCTCCACCGAAACCGGAGTGCCGAACCGCGTGCCGAGACCCTTCACCATGCCGATCGCGACCGGGGTGAGGCCGGGACGCTTCGACCGGTAGTGCAACCGGAGGCTGTCGGGGCCCACGTCGCTCACCGAGAAGGACGGCGGTTCGAGCTCGGTGAACGTCATGCCGATCCGGGTGTGCATGCTGTCGAGGTTGCGCAGGAAGTCGACCAGGTTGTCGCCGGCGAAATCGAGCAGGTGACCGAACCCCACCCTCGCCGAGTAGACGGTCCAGTGCTCCCCGAAGGCTTCCAGCAGGTCGGCGGCGGGCGCCCCGAGAACCTCGCTCGCGGCACCCACCAGCGAATAGGTGATCTCGTCGGGGTACTTGTGCATGTTGGCGAAGCCCTCGTCCCCGACCTTCGCCCGGCGGCGGATCTCCTCCCATTTCTCCTCGCCGAAGCGGGAGACGACGAGGTCCTTCATGGCGGTGTTGATGAGTCCGTACATGGCGCGGTCCTCCCGGGTTGAACGAGCCCCTCTCTAGGCCGGGACCGGCGGCCGCGACAAGCCCTCGCCCGACCTGCGGTCAGCCGGGGGTCCCGGGCGACGGCTGCACGCTCCTGAAATTCGCGATTTGTGAATCGTGTATTGCCAGTCGCGACTTTCGCGGCTAGGGATGGGGCGTGGAGACGAGGAAGGCACCGGTCGGTCGCAGGGGCGCATCCCACCGCCTCCCGGCTCGCGGTGCGTCTCCGAAGACGGTCCTGCCGGAGCGCGCGGCACCGTGGACCTTTCTCACGAACCACGCCCACGTGCTCGTCTGCCTGAGCCGCGACCCCGAAGCCCGCATGCGAGACGTGGCCGCGGAGGTGGGCGTGACGGAGCGCGCGGTGCAGCGCATCGTTGCCGAGCTCGAGGGGGCAGGCTACCTCGAGCACGAGCGGGACGGCCGCCGCAACCGGTACCGGATCTGCGCCTCCCTGCCCTTGCGCCACCCCGTCGAGAGCCACTGCGCCGTGTCGGACCTCCTGCAACTGCTGGTGCGCCGCGCGGCCCGTCGCTGAGGCCTTCCCGGCCCCGCGAGAGACCATGAGTTCCACGAGTCTCGAGAACCTGCCGTCCGGGCCGCTGCCCGCCCTCGACCGGGCCTTCGACCTGGTCGCGGAGCGTCTGCACCTCGACGACGCGCCGAAAGGTGCGCGACTTCCCGGAGCGCGCGCCGCCGGCGGCAGAGACGCGGTCGGCAGCCTGCTCGTCGCCGCTCGGCTCCGCGGGCTTTCCGCGAACGTGGAGCAGCTGTCGGTCGAGGAGGTGAGCGATCTCTCGGGTCCGGAGTGTCCGGCCCTGACACCGATCGGTCCGCAGGGCGGCAGCTGGATCGTCGTGTGGGGATCGACCGCGGGCGCTCTTCGCACCACCGAGATCGGCACGACGTCGGTCGCCGACTCCTCCCTGCGGCCCACGGCCCTCGCCTCGCGGCTCGGGGTCGATGCGGACAGGGTTCGCCCCTGGATCCTCCTGCAGCCGGCCGCCCCCCTCCATGCCGCGGGCGGACACGGACACGAGCACGAAACGCCGCAGCGACGGCTGTGGGAGTTGCTGCGTCCCGAGCAACGGGACCTCGGCCGCGTGGTCGCCTTCGCCGTCGGAGTCGGTCTCCTCGGACTCGCGACCCCCGTCGCGGTGCAGGCACTGGTGAACTCGGTCGCGATGGGCGGGATCCGCCAGCCGCTGATCGTGCTGGCCTTCATGCTGTTCGTGTTTCTCGCCTTCTCGGGCGTTCTCCGGGTGATGCAGGCCTGGCTCGTCGAGATCATCCAGCGCCGGATCTTCGCGCGGATCGCAGCCGACCTCGCCTGGCGGCTTCCCCGCGTGACGCAGGCCGTGCACGACCGGTCGCACGGAGCCGAGCTCGTCAATCGCTTCTTCGAGGTGATGACGGTGCAGAAGGCGGCCGCGACCCTGCTTCTCGACGGCGTCGCGACGCTCCTCTCGGCCGTCATCGGACTCGTCGTTCTCGCCTTCTACCACCCGATCCTGCTCGGCTTCGACGCGGCTCTCGTCCTCTGCATGTGCGGCGTGGTCTTCCTGCTCGGCCGCGGCGCCACCGAGACGGCGATCGCCGAGTCGCGCGCGAAGTACGCGGTCGCCGCCTGGCTCGAAACCGTCGCCCGCAACCACCGGACCTTCAAGCTCTACGGCGGCCCGGAGCACGCGGAGGAGCGCGCGGACCTGCTCTCGCACGGCTACCTTCACGCGCGCGAACGCCACTACAGGGTGGTGTGGCGGCAGAACGTGGCGCTCGCCGGCCTGTCCGCGATCGCCGGCACCGCGATTCTCGCGATCGGCGGCCTTCTCGTCATGGAGGGCCAACTCACGCTGGGGCAGCTGGTCGCCGCCGAACTCATCGTCACGTCGGTCCTGAGCTCGTTCTCGAAGTTCGGCAAGCAACTCGAAAGCTACTACGACCTGCTCGCCGCGGCCGACAAGCTCGGGCACCTCGTGGACCTCCCTCTCGAACCCGAAGGCGGGGGCGCAGCAGCCCTGCGCGAGGACTCCCGCGCGATCTCGGTCGACGTCGAGGACCTCGAGTTCTCGCACGAGGACGCCGAGCCGCTGTTCAGGGGGCTTTCCCTCCACGTCGGGGCGGGCGGGCGCGTCGCGGTGATCGGCTCCGAGGGCAGCGGCAAGGGGACTCTCGCCGAGTTGCTCGTCGGCCTGCGTCGCCCGAACGGCGGAGTCGTGCGGCTGAACGGATTCGACCTCCGCGAGCTGCGGCTCGAGGAGGTGCGACGCCGCATCTCGCTCGTGTCGGATCCCGAGATCCTCGAAGACTCGATCCTCGAGAACGTGAGGCTCGGACGCCCCGAGGTCGACCACGCCGACGTCGTCGAGGCGCTCGAGACGACCGGCCTCCTCGACTCCCTGCGCGCTCTCCCCGACGGGCTCCAGACGAGGCTCGTGCCGGGCGGCTCGCCGCTCTCCGGCGGGCAGGTGCAGCGCCTCCTCGTCGCCCGCGCACTCGTCGGTTCGCCGGGGCTCGTGATCGTCGATGCGCTCCTCGACGATCTCGACGACCGCGACCGCGACGAGGCGATGGACGCCCTGCTCGACCCGGAGCGCGGCTTCACCCTGGTGCTGTTGACCCGCTCGCCCGCGCTCGCGCGGCGCTGCGACCGCAGCATCCGCCTCGCCGGGGGGCGCACCGAGCGGGGGACGGGAGGTCCCGCTTGAGCGCCGAAGCCTCCAAGCCGAGCGAGGCGACACCGGGCATGCGTCACGCGAACCCGAACCCGAGCCTGAGCGCTCTCGCGCTCGCCCAGACTCCTCTTTCGGTGAGCCGTACGGCGGCCGCCTGCGTCTGGGCGGTCCTCCTCACGCCCCTCTTCCTCCTCTTTCTGCCCTGGGTCCAGAACATCCAGGGCTACGGCGAGGTGATGGCGTTCCTGCCGAACGAGCGGCAGCAGACGGTCGACACTCCCGTCGGGGGCCGGATCGTGAAGTGGCACGTCCGCGAGGGCTCCCGGGTGAAGGCCGGCGACCTCCTCGCCGACGTCGCCGACATCGACCCCGATGCGCTCGTTCGTCTCGAGGGCCAGAAGACCGAGCTCCTCGCCAAGATCGCGGCGAAGAACGACGAGGCGAACTCCTACCGCCTCCAACTCGCGCAGATCGAAGCCGCCCGGGATCTCCAGGTGGGCGCCGCTCGACAACGCCTCGACTCCGCCGGTGAAAAGGCGCGCTCGGCGCGCGAGGCCGTGGCGAGCTCGGAAGCGAGCCTCGCGGCGGCGACCGTGCAGTCCGAGCGCATGAACCGGCTCCTCGGTTCCGGCGTGGTCTCCCGGCGCGACACGGAAATCGCCCAGCGCGACGCCGAGGTCGCGCGTCGCAACCTGAATTCCGCACGCGCGAACCTGCGATCGGCGGAGGCCGAGCTCGGCGTCGCGGGGGTCGAGGTGGACCGAACGCGCTCCGACGCCCAGGCCCGGGTCGAGTCCGCCGCGGCGAGCACCAACAAGGTGACCGGGGAGCTCGCCGAGGCACGCCAGTCTCTCCTGAAGCTGGAGGTCGACGTCGCCCGGCAGAGGGCCCAGTCCGTGACTGCGCCGCGCGACGGCGTCGTCCTCCGGATCGTCTCGCAGCCCGAAGCCGAGGTGCTGAAGCAGGGCGATCCGCTGCTCGTCCTCGTGCCCGAGACGGGGCAACGCGGCGTCGCGCTCATGATCGCGGGCAACGACGCGCCGCTCGTCACCCCCGGACGCAAGGTCCGTCTGCAGTTCGAGGGCTGGCCCGCGGTGCAGTTCGGCGGTTGGCCGCGCGTCGGCGTGGGGAGCTTCGCCGGGGTCGTCTCCTTCGTCGACCCCACCGACGACGGCAAGGGCAAGTTCCGGGTGATGGTCGTGCCCGACGAGGCGGACCCGGACGGCGGAACCTGGCCCGACGAGCGGTTCCTGCGGCAGGGCAGCCAGGCCCGCGGCTGGATCCTGCTCGACCGCGTTCGCCTCGGCTACGAAGTGTGGCGTCAGCTGAACGGCTTCCCGCCGCGACTCCCCGACGAGAAGCCGAAGCCCGACGTCGCCCGCAAGCGGATCAAGTGAGAACCGTGCGATCCGCCTCCTCGCCGGGGCGACGGCCTCGCCGTCGTCTGCCGAGCGCCGCGATCGCGATGCTGGTCCCCCTGCTCTTCGGCGCCTGCTCGACCTGGCGCGGACGGATCTCCCCCGAGCTCGACTCGAAGGTCGGCGCGCGGCTCGACGCGAGCGAGAGCGTGGACCTCGAGTCCTTCGCGCGGGGGCGGGAGACGATCGACGAGGCGATCTCGCGCCCGGCCCCGGCGGATCCGCAGCCCCGGAGCGTCCCGCCGCTCGCCGAGGCCGCGCTGGGCCCGGCCGGCGCCCCTTCCCCCTTGCCCGAGCCGCCCCCGGTGCAGCCGAGTCGCCTGCGCGGCGCCGCCTCCCGATCGACGTTTCCGGTGACGATCGCGGACGTCCGCGAAGAGGCGCTGTGAAACAACC
>JAGWVP010000091.1 GCA_018970825.1 bacterium
GGGTGATCCGCATCCTGCACGAACTTCACGAGGCCGGCGGCTCCTGGGCGCTCGTGGGCGACAGGCTCGTCGTGCAGGTGCCCCGCCTTCCGCACGAGACCATGCCGTCGCCCGCGGCGAGCCAGCGGATTCCGTTGTTGCGCCGGGCCCTCGCGTCGTAGGCTCCACGCGTGCCGACGTTCGACCCCACCGACGAGCAGGAGGACGTCGTCCACGCGGCGGGCCGCGTGCGCACGCTCGCCGTCGAGGCGCTCGCCGGCACCGGCAAGACGACCACGCTCACGATGCTCGCGCGCTCGCTTCGCGGCCGCGGCCTCTACCTCTCGTTCAACAAGGCGATCGTCGACGACGCGCGGCCCCGCTTCCCGAAGCACGTCGACTGCCGTACCGCGCACTCGCTCGCGTTCCGCGCCGTCGGCGGCGCCTACCAGGCCCGCCTGCGCTCGCCCCGCATGCGCCACGACGAGGTCGCCCGCCTGCTCGGTTGCGAGCGGGTCGAGCAGAACGTGGGTGGTCTCCGGATCGACGGCCCGAAGCTCGCGGGGATCGTTCTGCGCACCGCGCGGCGCTTCGAGAAGTCGCCCGAGACGAGCCTCTCGCGCGACCACGTTCCGCGGCCGCCGGGGATCGACGACCGCGGGCACCGGGTGCTCGCCGACCTCGCCCTGCCGTTCGCAGTGCGGGCGTGGGAGGACCTCCTGCGACCCGACGGCCGGCTGCCCTTCGCCCACGACACCTACCTGAAGATCTGGCAGCTCTCGGGCCCGATCGTCGACGCCGACTTCATCCTGTTCGACGAGGCGCAGGACGCCGACCCGGTCATGCTCGACGTCGTGCAGGGGCAGGCCGACGCCCGCCAGATCTTCGTCGGCGATCGCCACCAGGCGATCTACGAGTGGCGCGGCGCGGTGAACGCGATGCGCGACGTGCAGGTCGAGGACCGCCGCTGGCTCACGATGAGCTTCCGCTTCGGCCCGGCGATCGCCGAGCGCGCGAACGAGTACCTGCAGGCGATCCATGCGAAGCGCCTGGTCCGCGGGCACCCCGGCGTCGCCTCGAGCGTCGGCCCGATCCCCGATCCCGACGCGATCCTCGTCCGCACGAACGCGACCGCGGTCGCGACCGCGATCGAGGCGCTCGACCGCGGCAAGCGCCCGGCGCTGCTCGGCGGCGGCGAGGAGGTGAAGGCCTTCGCCGTCGCCGCGAAGCAGCTCATGGCACGCCGCCCGACGACCCACCCCGAACTCGCCTGCTTCGACGACTGGGACCAGGTGCGTCACTTCGTCGAGAACGAGGAGGAGGGCAACGAGATCGCGATGCTCGTGCGGCTGATCGACGCCTGGGGACCGGATACGATCATCGGCGTCGTCGGCCGCTGCGTCGACGAGCGCGCGGCCGACCTCCTCGTCTCGACCGCGCACAAGGCGAAGGGCCGCGAGTGGCCGAAGGTCCGCCTCGCCGCCGACTTCCCGGCGCTGCGCGAGGACGACGAAGCGGGTGGAGGCGGGGAGAAGGGCGAGGGCAAGCCGCCGCCCACGCCCGAGGAGATCCGCCTCGCCTACGTCGCGGTCACCCGCGCGAAGCTGCGTCTCGAGGTGGTCGAGCCCGGCTCCACGCGCCCCGCACCGCGGCCGCCGCTGCCTCCGCCGGGCGGGACGCGTCCCGGGGCGAGCCCCGAGGTGCAGCGACGACGCCCGCTCGCCGGCTCGCGCACGCCGATCGGCGACATCCGGATCGGGATCGGTCCGGGCAAGCCCCGCCGCTAGTCCTCGAGCTCCTCGATCCCCGCCTCGCGCAGCGCAATCTCGCGCACGAGTTCGGCGACGAGCCCGGTCCACCCGGTCTGCTGGCGGGCGCCGAGCCCGTGGCCGTCGTCGCCGTGGAAGTACTCGTGGAAGACGAGCAACTCCTCGTCGTCCGCGAGGCGCGGCTCGCGCGAAGCACCGTCGCAGGGGCGGCGCCCGTCCTCGCCCGGCAGGAAGAGCGAGACGAGTCGGCGCGCCAGGAAGTCCGCGACGCCGTCGAGCGTCGTCCGCCGCCCCGAGCCGGTCGGGCACTCCACGAGGAAGTCGTCGCCGTAGTAGGCGTGCAGCTTGCGCAGCGACTCGACCAGCAGGAAGTTCACCGGGAACCACACCGGGCCGCGCCAGTTCGAGTTGCCGCCGAAGGCCGCGTTGCGCGACTCGCCGGGCTCGTAGCGCATGCGCCACTCGCCACCGTCGACCTGCAGCACGTAAGGGTGCTCCGCGTGCGCGCGGCTCATCGATCGCACGCCGTGGGGCGAGAGGAACTCGTTCGGGTCGAGTGCGCGGCGCAGGAGCCGCTTCATGCGGCTGCCGCGCACGAGCGCCAGCAGGTGGCGCTGGCCGAAGCCGGGTTCGTTCCAGCGGGAGACGAGCCGCGCGAGCTCCGGGCGATTCTCGAGAAACCACTCGAGGCGCTCGCGGAAGCCGGGGAAGCGCTCGAGCAGGTCGGGCTCGAGCGTGCGCGCCGCGAACAGCGGGATCAGTCCGACGAACGAGCGCAGCCGCATCGGCAGGACGCGGCCGTCCGGCAGGTGGAGCACGTCGTAGAAGAACTCGTCCTCGTCGTTCCACAGCGGCACGCCCTCGCCGCCCAGGTTGTTCATCGCCTCCGCGATGTAGAGGAAGTGCTCGAAGAACTTGGTCGCGACGTCCTGGTAGACCGGGTTCTCGCGCGCGAGCTCGAGCGCGATCGTCAGCAGGTCGAGCGAGAACATTCCCATCCAGCTCGTGCCGTCGCTCTGCTCGAGCGTTCCGCCGGTCGGCAACGGACGGCTGCGGTCGAACACGCCGATGTTGTCGAGCCCGAGGAAGCCGCCCTGGAAGACGTTGTTGCCCTCGGAGTCCTTGCGGTTCACCCACCAGGTGAAGTTCAGCAGGAGCTTGTGGAACGTGCGCTCGAGGAACGCGCGGTCCTTCGTGCCGCGCACCGCCTGCTCGGTGCGGTAGACGCGCCACGCGGCCCACGCGAGCACCGGCGGGTTCACGTCGCCGAACGCCCACTCGTAGGCGGGAAGTTGCCCGTTGGGGTGCTGGAACCACTCGCGCAGCAGGAGGTCGATCTGCCGCTTCGCGAAGTCGGGATCGACGAGCGCGAGCGGCACGCAGTGGAACGCGAGGTCCCACGAGGCGAACCACGGGTACTCCCACGTGTCGGGCATCGACAGCACGTCGCAGGCGTTCAGGTGCCCCCACTCGCGGTTGCGCCCGCGCCGGCGCTCGGGTGGAGGCGCGGGCTGCGCCGGGTCGCCGCGCAGCCAGTGCCGCACGTCGTAGTGGTAGAACTGCTTGTTCCAGAGGAGCCCCGCGAGCGCGCGGCGCTGCACGAGCCGGAGATCCGGCCGCGTCCCTTCGGGCAGGAGCGAGGCGTGGAACTCGTCGGCCTCGCGCCGCCGCAGCGAGAACGTCTCGTCGAAGTCGGCAAACGCGTCGCCGGCGACCCGGTCCTCGGCGCGCGTGGAGCGCAGCCGCAGCCGCAGCGTGCGGCTCTCGCCTCCCGGGATCGACAGCCGGTACCAGGCGGCGGCCTTGGTTCCGCGCGCGGCCGGGTTCACGGCTCCGCGCTCGCCGCCCACGACGAAGCGGTGGAAGGCGTCCTTCACGAAGGGCGTGCGGTTGGGCGAGCCGAACAGCCGCTCGTGGTTGGTCTCGTTCTCGGTGAACAGGATCTGCGGGTCGCTGCCGGGAGCGGCGCGCCCCGCGGCGTCGCGCGCGCGGTCGCAGGAGAGCAGGTGGTGGCCGAGGGCGGGATGGTGGGCGCGCACCGCGGCCGCGCCGACCGCGACGATCTCGGGACGCGCCCGCCCCGGCTCCCAGTCCCAGTCGTTACGGAACCAGAGCGTCGGGAGCAGGTGGAGCTCCGCCTCGTCCGGCCCGCGGTTCGTCGCGGTCACCCGGACGAAAACGTCCTCGGGCGTCGCCTTCGCGTACTCGATGCGCACGTCGAAGAAGCGCGAGCCCGCGAAGACGCCCGTGTCGGCGACTTCGGACTCCGGTTCCTCGCGACTGCGTCGCGCGGACTCCTCGACCAGGGCCGCGTAGGGAAACTCCGACTGCGGGTAGCGGTAGAGCATCGACTGGAAGGAGTGGGTCGGGGTCCCGTCGACGTAGAAGTAGACCTCCTTCACGTCCTCGCCGTGGTTGCCCTCGGTGTTCGTGAGCCCGAAGAGCCGCTCCTTCAGGATCGGGTCGCGGCCGTTCCAGAGGGCGAGCGCGAAGCAGAGGAGCCCCCGGTCGTCGCACCATCCGCCGAGCCCGTCCTCGTTCCAGCGGTAGGCGCGCGACCGTGCGTGGTCGTGCGGGAAGGAGCCCCAGGCGTCGCCGTCCGCGCTGTAGTCCTCGCGGACGGTGCCCCAGGCGCGCTCGGCGAGGTACGGGCCGAAGCGGCGCCAGCGGTCGCCGTCGCGCACGAGGCGCTCGTGCTCTGCGGTGGCGGTGGTCCTCGTCATCGGCCGCGTCCGTCGCCCGGGGCTCTCCCCGGGCCGGCACGCCTCGACGCAAACCATGCCGGGCGCGCGCGCGTCAACGCGTGTCGTCCCGCGCCGGCGCGGGCCGCGGCGCCGGCGCGACGCGGCCGCGCAGGAGAAGGCCCGCCATCGCGATCGACGCGAGGACGGCGCCCGCGCCGAAGGTCGCGCGAGGACCGGCCGCCGACCAGGCGGCTCCGGCGATCGCGCTCGCCGCGAGCAGCGCAATTCCCGTCACCAGGTGGAACAGCCCGAAGGCGCTCGCGCGCACGGAGGCGGGAGCGGACTCGGCGACGATCGCCGAGAACAGCCCTTGCGTCGCTCCCATGTGCAGCCCCCAGAGTGCGGCCCCGAGCAGGACCGCGCCCGGCCCGCTCGCGAGCGCCAGCACGACGTCGGCCGCGACGAGCAGCGCGATCCCCGGCACGAGCACGCGCGCGCGGCCCGCGTCCGAGAGTCGCCCGAGCGGCCACGCGCTCGCCGCGTAGACGACGTTCATCGCGACGAGCGCGAGCGGGGCGGCCGCGGCCGGGAGCCCGGCGTCGGCCGCGCGCAGCAGGAGGAAGGCCTCGCTGAAGCGCGCGAGCGTGAGCACCGTCGAGAGTGCGAGCACGAGCCAGTAGCGCGCGCCGAGATCCGCGAGATCGGCGCGGCGGAGCAGGGGGCGCGCGGCACCCGCGGGAGCGGAGGCGCCGTCCTGCGCCGCGCCGTCGCCCGAAACCGCGGCCGGGGGCTCGTCGACCCCGAGCACGATGAGCGCGACCGAGACGAGTGCCGGAAGGACCGCGATCGCGAACACGACCCGGTAGGCCCCGGGCGAGAGCGCGAGCACGGCCATCGCGACGGCGGGGCCGAGCACGGCTCCGACCGTGTCCAGCGACTGGCGGAGCCCGAAGGCCGCGCCGCGTGCGCCGGGTGGCGTGATCTCGGCGACGAGCGCGTCGCGCGGCGCACCGCGGATCCCCTTGCCGACCCGGTCGACGAAGCGCGCGGCGACGACCGTCGCGGCCGAGCCCGCGATCGCGAAGAGCGGCTTGGTCGCGGCTGCGAGCCCGTAGCCCGCGAGCACGAGCGGCTTTCGCCGGCCGAGCCGGTCGCTCGCGATCCCGCCCGCGAGCTTCGAGATCGAGGCGGTCGCCTCCGCGACGCCCTCGATCAGGCCGACCGAGGCCATGTCGACGCCGAGCACCGCGACGAGGAAGAGCGGCAGCGTCGCGTGGATCATCTCCGAGGAGAGATCCATGAACAGGCTCACGAGTCCGAGGACGACGACGCCCGCGGGAAGCCGGTCGTCGCCGTCGGGCCGCGGGTCCACGCGGCCGGTCTACGCGCGAGGAACCGCGCTCACAAGCCGTCGCCCGGGCCGGGCCTCGGCGTGCGGCGACGCGCCGGTCTCGGACGCGCGGGGCGCGCGCGCGGTGCGGCGGGAGCCTCGCTCCCGATCGCGCTCGCGCCGGGCTCCGGCGACGAAGCGGTGGATCGCCTGCGACGGCGCGGGGCCGGGCGCTCCGTGTCGTTCGAGCCGTCCGGGCCGTCCGCGGACCCCGCGCCCGCCGCGCCCCTCGACTGGCGTGAGTGCCGCGCCCGCGCGGGTCGTTCCTCCGCGGGCGCACCGTCGCTCTCGTTTTCGCCCTCGCGCGCCTCGACCGCGTCGGCGACCAGGTCGCGCAGGCGCGACAGGCCGTCGCCGGTCGCGCGGTTGGTCAGGTCCTGGAACTCGATCATCCGACCGAGCGTCCGGGTCGTCTCGCTCATCGCGGCGGCGAGCTTCGCGAGCTCGCGCTGCAGCTCACTCGGGTCGGAGTCGGGATCGGGCGCTCGCACGAGCCGCGGCGCGGGCGGCTCGACCGGGCCCTTCAGGTACTCGATGAGTGCCGTCAGCAGCCCGACCCGGACCCAGCGGTTCAAGACTCGGCCCCCGCCGCCCCCGCCGTCGCGTCGCGTCCGCGCCGGCGGGCCGGCCCGGAGCCGTCACGCGTGCCGCGATCGCCGCCGCCGTCCGCCGCGGGATCCGCGGACGACGAGCCCGCGTCGCTCGCGCTTGCGGCGGCCGCATTCCCAGCGGACTCGTCTCCGCTCGCCTCCGCGCGCGGGGCGCCGTCGCCGCGTCCCGCCGCGTGCACCTCCGGGCCGTCGTCGTCGCCCTCGCTCTCGTCGTCGTCGACATCGTCGTCGTCGAACTCGATCCGCTCGTCGCCTTCTGCCGGCACGTAGGCGATCTCGTCGGGGCAGCCGATCGGCGGCTTCACGAGGAAGAGCCCGAGACGCAGCAGGACGTCGTGCTCGAGCCCCTCGGCCGGGCGCACGGGGAGCTCCATGTCGACCAGTTCCTCGTAGTCGATCACGAAGCCGTGCGAGGGATAGCCGACGACCAGGCGCTCGACCTGGCGCTTGGCGACGCCGCGCCGCACGCCGCGGCGGTAGCGCTCCGAGACGCGTCCGCCGTAGTGACGGCCGAGGTTCGTCTGGCGGGTCGAGGCGGCGAGCGTCTCCGGGGTCACCTGCGCGAGCACCGGCGCCGTGAGCTTCGTCACGAGGTCGATCGCGTGGCCCATCGTGTCCTTCGGAGCACCGCCGGTCACCAGCGCCACCGCCTCGGCCGCGTCGCTCACCCAGCCGGTCGCGCTGTTGCGGAGCACCTCGAGCGCGATGCCCGGCAGCAGGCTCGAGCCGTCGCGGCCGAGCGGCGCGCTCATCGCGAGCGCGTTCACCGCGTCCATCGGCCCGAACTCGCCGAGCGGGCCCATCACGATCTCGTCGGCCCCGAGCGCGAACAGGGTGCCGGCGCTCTTCGCGTAGGCCGGGACGAAGAGCGTCATCTCCGCGTAGCGCCGGCGGATCTCGCGCAGCATCCGGTAGGCGCCGTCGATGCTCCCGCCGCTCGTGCAGAGCAGCACGTCGATCGACTCGCGCGGCTGCCAGCGCGCGAGCTGCTCGACGAGCACCTGGACGTCCCAGCGGTCGATCTCCTCGCGCGCGAGCACGAGGCAGGGGCGCCCGCGGAGCCGCGCGAGCGCCCGGGCCGCCCTGTTCATCTCGGTGTGGTCTTCCTCGTGGTGTGCGTCGCCGTTCGCCTGCGCCAAGCGTCCTCCTTCGTTGCGGGTTTCGTCGATGAGCCGGGAATTTCCGGAGCCGGGGCCGCGCGGGGCGTCGCCCGGCCTCGACGAATCGGAGGGTAGCGACGGGGCCGGACAACCCTTGTCCCGAGGTCGTCGCTTCGGGAACTCCGGGCCTCGTGATTCACCGCTCGTCGGCCGGGGACAACCCGTGTCCTCGGCCGTGTGCACGATGGTTCTGTCGGGCGGGATCCGCCCCCCGGCGGGGACAGGGCCGACCGAGGACGGCCCGGAATCGACGCGGGCGACGCGGGAAGGGGGCAGTTTGACGAAGGACGAACGGACGAAGGACACGGAGACCAGGACGAACCTGCGCCGGGAGCTCGCGGTCGCGACGGCTCTCGCCCGGCATGCGGGAGGGATGCTGCTCGAGGAGTTCCACCGTCCCGGCGGCGCCCGCGGCGACGGCCATGAGCACGCCGAGATCGACGCCCAGGTCGAGGACTTCCTGCGGGTGGAGCTCGGGCGCGAGTTCCCCGACGACGGCTTCAAGGGCGAGGAGTCGGTCTCGCACCGCCCCTCGCGCAGCGGCCGGACCTGGGTCGTCGACCCGAACGACGGCACGAAGGACTTCCTGCGCGGCCGTCGCGGGGCGGCCCTCTCGATCGCGCTCGTCGCGGAAGGTCGCCCGGTGCTGGGCGTCGTGTTCTCGCCCGCGGCGCCCGACGACCGGGGCGACCTGTTCACCTGGGCCGAAGGCGAGCCGTTCCTCCGCAACGGGACCGTGGTCGAGCGCGGGCCGCTCCCGACCGAGCTCGGGACGGACCACGTCGTCCTCGCGAGCTCCTCGGCCGACGAGCGCCCGGAGTGGAACGCGCGCATGGTCGCCCCGGCCCGATTCCTCGCCATGCCGAGCATCGCCTACCGACTGGCGCTGGTCGCGGCCGGCGACGGCGATGCGACCTTCTCGCTCGTCCACGTCTCCGACTGGGACGTCGCCGGCGGCCATGCGCTGTTGCGCGCGGTGGACGGCGTCGTGCTCGACGAGAGGGGTCGCGAACTCGAGTACGACCCGGCGGCGGACGCGGCGACCCGCGTGTTCGCGGGCGACCCGAAGGCGGCGGCCGACCTCGCGAGGCAGGTATCGTCGAAGAAGAAGCAGCGTGGGGCCGGGGCCGACGACAGGTCCCGGGTCGCCGACCCCGCCGGGCGCGAGATCGTCCGGCTCTACCCCCTCCACACTCCGCGCCCGGAGGACCTCGTCCGCGACGCGGGCGTCCTCTCGCGAGCCCAGGGGGCGCTGCTGGGGCAACTGGTCGGGGACGCGCTGGGGCAGATGGTCGAGTTCCGCAGCGCAGGGTGGATTCGGTCGAAGTTCCCCGGCGGCGTCCGCGACATGCGCGACGGCGGCACCCACGACACGATCGCCGGACAGCCGACCGACGACTCCGAGATGGCGCTCGTGCTCGCCCGATCGATCCTGGGGAACGGGCGATACGACCGCGAGGCCGCGGCGATCGCCTACCGCTGGTGGCGCACCTCGGGCCCCTTCGACATCGGCACCACGACGGACGCCGCACTCGGGGGGGCGCCCAACCCCGAGAGCAAGGCGAACGGCTCGCTCATGCGGGTGAGCCCGCTCGCGATCCTCGGCTGGAGGCGCGATCGCGACGAACTCGCGCG
>JAGWVP010000092.1 GCA_018970825.1 bacterium
CGCCAACGGCGGGGCGGGCGGATCCGGTGGCGCCGGCGGCAGCGGCGGCGCGGGCGGATCCGGCGCCGCGTCGGGCGGAGCCGGGACGACCGGCCCGGCGGGCGCAACGGGTACGACGGGCGCCGCCGGGCTCCTGTGCGCGCGCTACGAGGGCTCGACCTGCACGCCGTGACCGGCCGGCGGCCCTGCCCTGCTTGCGACTGGTGATCTCATCGAGCGCCGCGACGATGCCCCGGGCGGGCGCGTCGCGGCGCTCGTTTTTTCACTCCGCCGGTGCGACCGCGCCCGACGACGGGTGAACCGGCAGCGGACGGGGCAGGCACTCCGAGCGACGCGGAGACGGCGACGAGTTGCTCACCCACGGGCAGTCGTCCTTGCAGTCCGGGAGACCGTCGCCATCCTGATCCAGGAGACACGGGTCGACCAGGCAGAGGTTCATGGCGTCTCCCGGACACGGATCGACGCAGTCGACGAGCCCATCCTCGTCTCCATCGACCGCGGGACTCGGATCCCAAGGGCAGGAGTCCTCGCAGTCGTTCGTGCCGTCTGCGTCGCTGTCGCTCCGGCACGGGTCGATGCACGCATCGGTGGAATCGTCCGGACACGGATCGACGCAGTCGGGCGAGCGGTCGCCGTCCCTGTCGGCGTGTTCGCCGGCCGCGTTCGCGGCCTCGCAGGGGCAGACGTCCTCGCAATCGCCCAGCTTGTCGCCATCGGCGTCCTCGGCGCAGGGATTGCTGCAGATCCCGCCGAAACTGGACACGGGCGGGATGCCGCCCGGGGGCTTCGAGTCCTCGCGCGAGAGGTAGTCGACCTGGCTCCGCAGTTGCGCGGTCTGGCTGACCATGTCGGCGCGCAGCGCATCGAGCTCCCTCTTCAGCTCCCTCACCTGCTTCCGCATGCGCTTCATGGCGGGGCTTCCTTCCTCCGCCCGGGCGACGGTCGCCGCTCCGAGGAGAAGGGTCACGCACACGACGACGCACGGGAAACGCCGGATCCGCCCGGTTGTGCAAGAAAATTTCATCGTCGAACCTCCCTGTCCCTCCGTCGACGGACAACTTCCTGACCGCCGGTCGGTAGCCCGGCCCTGCGAGACCGTCAAGCGGATGTTCGCGGGGCCCAGGTAAACGGGCCTACACCGACCCGGGGCATCGCCCGGACCGGGCTTCGGCGACCTCGTGATCCCGGCCGCCTCCCACACGAACTGCCCGGGGGAGTGCGGGGCGTCGAGGGGCGGGCGCGGAGCCTCGCGCAAGCGGGCGCGTCAGGGATCGACGAGTGCTGCGATGCAGAGTTCCTGCACGCTCGTCAGCCCGAGCACGTCGGATCCGTAGAGCGAGTTCGCGGTCGACACCGTCCGGCGCTCGAAGCGCGGGCTGCCCGGGGCGAGCCGCACCTGGTAGCAGACGAGGTGCGCGCCCGGTCGCGCGATCGGCGAGCCGTCGACCGAGACCGGGTTGCAGACGCGCGTCGGCTTCACCACCCGCAGCGACTGCGCGGTCGCGAACACCGAGTCCTGCACCACCGGGTCGGCAGGCGGCACGAAGGCCGCCGAGCCCGGCGCCATCTTCACCTTCCAGCACTCGAAGTGATCGACGCCGTCGGCCGGCGGGGCAGGCGCGCCGCCGGGGCCGTCCGCCGAGGACGAGGGCACGAGGAGGCCGTCGGTCGAGAGCACCGTCAGCCCGAGGATGCCGAAGTCGTCGAGCGCGACGTGGACCTCGGGCTGCCAGCGGGGCGTGCCCGCGACCGGCCGCGCCCTGAAGCCCTCGTGGTGGGTCGTCGGCGCGATCGCCGCGACGCCGCCGCGCACCGCGGGGTTGCAGAAGGAGGTCGGGCCCTGCACGCCGAACGTGGTCGCGTCGCGAAACTCGTCGGCGAGCACCAGCGACGTGCCGCGCGGCAGTCGCGCCTCTCCGGGGGCGAGCGCCGCCTTGTAGCAGAGGTAGTCGTCGAGGTCGGTCGGCGGCGTCGAGGCCGAGGCCACGCGCCGGACCTGTCCGGTGTTGAACGACGCATAGTAGAGCGCACCGTCGGGCCCGGTCACGACGTCGACCGGACCGCCCGCCTGCGTCACGAGAACCTGCGGCGCCTCGGCGAAGCCGGTTCGCGCCGCGTCGAGAGCGGCGACGAAGATCCTCCCGCTCGCGAAGTCGGCGAACAGGTAGTCGCCGGTGCGCCCGACGAGCAGCGAGCCCGCGAACGCGGCACCGGTGATCGAACTGCCGAGCGAGGAAGGGCCCGAGTGCGGGTAGGCGAAGACCGGCGCGACGTCGCCCGGCTGGGCGCATCCCGCAGGCGCGTTCGCCTCGCAGCGGGGCCACGCGCCGTTGTCGCCCGGGCCCACGACGTCGATCTCCTCCCAGGTGAAGTCGCCGACGTCGTTCACCCAGAGGCGGCCGGACGAAGGGTCGAAGGCGATGCGGAACGGATTGCGGAAGCCGTAGGCCCAGATCTCGCCTCGCCGCCCGGCTTGCCCCGTGAACGGGTTGCCCGGGGGGATGCTCCCGTCGAGTGCGATGCGCAGGATCTTGCCGTTCAGGCTGTCGAGCGCCTGCGCGTACGGATTCGTCGCGGAGCCGGGGCCGCCCGCGTTGTCCCCGAGCCCGCTGTCGCCGGCGCCGACGTAGAGGAATCCGTCGGGGCCGATCCGAAGCGCGCCGCCGTCGTGGTTGCCGACGTCGGTGCGGATGCCCGTGAGGAGCACCGTGAGCGAGGCGAGACTCACCGAGTTCCCGGCCATCGTCACGCGGACCACCTGGTTCGAGCGGCCCGTGTCGGTGCCGCAGCCGCCCGCGCCGGCCGCCGTTCGGTAGAGATAGAGGAATCCGTTCGACGCGAACGCCGGGTCGACCTCGATCCCGAGGAGCCCCATCTCCGAGCCGCTGCACACCGGCACGCTCGCGAGCGTCGTGGTCGTGCCGCCGTCGACGAGCTTGAGACCGCCCTGCTTCTCGGTGACCACCATCCGGCCGTCGGGCAGGAAGGCGATCGCGGTGGGCAGCGAGAGGCTGCTCGCGACGACGGTCTCGATGAAGCCGGTCGGAACGGTCGCACGAGCCGGGGCCGGCGTCGCCCAGAGAGCCGCGGCCGCGAGAAGGACGGTCGACAAACGCTTCGTCACGATGCGCTCGACGCTAGCGGAGCCCCGCAACTCGGAATACCCCCGAATGGGAGCCCGGGTCTCACGGGTAGAATGGCGTCCCGTCCCACAGGTTCCGGGGCTCGAGCCGGAAGCCGACCCACGCGACGGGCACGGTCTGGCGGTCCTCGTCGCGCATGTCGCCCTCGTGGTCGTGCGAGGCGAAGTACCAGAGGACGACGTCCGCGGAGGCGACCGCCTCGCGATCCGACGCGTACTGGTCGACCCGCCTCGCGAGGAGCTCGCTCCCGGGGCCGTGCGATCGGGTGACCCAGAGCGGGAACTTCGTCCAGGTCTCCGGGAAGCGTGTCATTCCCTCGACGACGGGCGAGAGCGTGTAGCCGCGCGGGCGACCGCGGCCGTTCCGCGAGCCTTCGTCGCCCACCTCGACGTGCGTGAATCCCTTCGCGTCCCAGCGGATCCCTTGTTCCATCGAGATCGTCTTCTCGACCTCGGCCACCTGCCGGGCGACGCGCGCGCTCGAAACATGGACGGTGTCGTTCTCGGGTCCGTCGACGTCGAGATCGATCCGCCAGGCGAAGTTGTGGAAGTGGCCGTTCGTGTCGTCGGCGCCCCCCAGCTTGCGGCCGGTCGCGCCGGCCCGGACCTCGATCGTGCCGTCGTCGTGGAACTCGTACTGCATGACGTAGTCGTAGTTGCCGGCGTTCAGGATGCTCCAGAGCACGATCTTCTCGCCGCGGCGCGAGGCGTGTGCGTAGGGGTCGCGCCAGGCGAGCCCGCGATCGCCCGCCTCGAGGCAGACGTGGTTTGCGCCGAGCCGGGCGCCCGTGCACTCCGTCGTGGTGAGCGCCACCAGGCTGAAGGCGACGTCGCTCATGTCGTGCAGCCGCGGGGTGCCCGAGTGGTAGGGCACGAAGATCTCCGACATGCGCAGGTCTCCGAGAACCTTCACCGGGGCCGCGGCGGCCCCCGGGCGGAACTCGGCGTCGGAGATCACGAGGGTCTGCGACCGCAGGTCCGGCCCGCTCGGCGCGGGCAGACGGACGACGTCCCAGCAGAGCCGCCAACTCGAGACGGCCGGGCCCGTGGTCGGGAATTCCTGCACGATCTCGTGGCCGCTCGCGCAGGGTGCGGCGGACGCGGCCACGGGACGGAACAGGGGGGACAGCGCCGCGAGCGCGGCGAGGAGGACCGCGGTTCGCATGTGTCCGGACGCTACCGGCACCGCAGAGGGCGGGCAAGGACGAACCTCGCCCCTTGGCCGGAAAACCCGATTCGCGGTACAGGCGCGCCATGTCGACCGGGCTCCTCGCCGTCGTCGCCCTGCTCCTCGCGGGGCTCTTCGTGCACGACCGCTGGATCTCGCGCGACAACGTGCTGCGCAACTTCCCGGTCGTCGGCCACCTCCGCTACCTCATCATGGCGATCGGGCCGGAGCTGCGGCAGTACGTCGTCGCGGGCAACAACGAGGAGTTGCCCTTCGACCGCGACGAGCGCGAGTGGATCTACCGCTCGGCCGACGGTGGGAACAACTACTCGGGCTTCGGCACCGACGACCAGATCCTGTCGATCGGCTACCCGGTCATCAAGCACGCGGCCTTCGCCCACGGGAACGTCGCCTTCTCGGGGTCCGCGCACGACGAGGACCAGGAGCTGCCGTCGGCGCGAATCCTCGGCGAGACGCACGACCGGCCGAAGTCGTGGCGCCCGCCCTCGATCGTGAACGTCTCGGCGATGAGCTACGGCGCGCTCGGTGCGAACGCGACCGAGGCGCTGAACCGCGGGGCGAAGCTCGCGGGCTGCTGGCACAACACGGGCGAGGGCGGGATCTCGCCTCACCACCTGCACGGCGCGGACCTCGTCTTCCAAGTCGGCACCGGCTACTTCGGGTGCCGAGACGCCGAGGGCGCGTTCTCGATGGACCGGCTCTTCGAGACGCTCGGGCGTGCCCCGACCGTGCGGGCGATCGAAATCAAGCTCTCGCAGGGCGCGAAGCCGGGCAAGGGCGGCGTGCTTCCCGGGTCGAAGGTGACCGAGGAGATCGCGCGCATCCGCGGGGTACGCCCCTTCGAGGACTGCATCAGCCCGAACGGGCACCGCGCGTTCTCGGACGTGCGCGGGCTCGTCGACTTCGTCGAGTCGATCGCGTCGGCGACCGGGCTTCCCGTCGGGATCAAGTCGGCGGTCGGCAAGATCGAGTTCTGGCCGGAACTCGCGCGCGAGATGAAGTCGACCGGTCGCGGGCCCGACTGGATCACGATCGACGGCGGCGAAGGCGGGACCGGGGCGGCCCCGTTCGTCTTCGCCGACCACGTCTCGCTGCCCTTCCGGGTCGCGTTCCCGCGGGTGTACCGCGCGTTTCTCGGGGAAGGCATGGCGGACCGCGTCGCGTGGATCGCGTCCGCGAAGCTCGGCTTCGCCGACCGTGCGATCGTCGCCTTCTGCCTCGGCGCGGACCTCGTGAACGTCGCGCGAGAGGCGATGCTCTCGGTCGGCTGCATCCAGGCCCAGAAGTGCCACACCGGCCACTGCCCGACCGGCGTCGCGACCAACGACCCGCGCTACCAGCACGGACTGATCCCCGAGGTGCAGGCCGAGCGCTTCGCCCGCTACCTGCGCTCGCTCCGCAACGAACTGCTCGCCGTGACCCACGCCTGCGGCTACGAGCACCCCTCGGAGTTCACCGCCGACGACGTCGAGGTCTCGACCGGGGCGGCACGTTTCCAGTCGCTGCGGGAGCTCGAGGGCTACACGCCGGCACGGCCCGCTCGCCCCCGCGCCCGCGTCGAGGCTTGAGCGCGGGGCCGGGCGCCCGATCCCTCGATCGCCCGGGGCTCCTCGATCCGCCCCGGCGTCGAAATCGATCTTGCGCCGCTACTGCAGGCTGGCGTAGCGTCGAAGCCTCCGGTGCCGCCGCGCCCGCAGCCCCGTCGTCCCTGCCGGGATTCGGCCCGGGGCGATCGGTTCGATCGACGCGGCGACGGGCCCGAACCCCATGCAGGAAGCAATCCCCCCCTCGGCGAGCCGCCTGCGGCGCTTCGTCGTCCCGGCCCTTCTCGCCGGGTTTTTCCTGCTGGGCGCGGCGGCCGAGTCCCGCGCCGGCGTGCTGCGCTCGGTCACCGTCTGGCCGCGCACGGCGTCGCTCGGCGTCACGCAAACCCGGCAGTTCGTCGCGATGGCGGAGTTCGTCGACGGCACCTCGAGGGACGTGTCCGCGATCGCCGAATGGACCACGAGTGCGAGCAGGGTCGCGACCGTCCGCACCCAGTCCCCCGGCCGCGGCCTCGTGACCGCGGTCGGACCGGGCACGGTGAAGATCGGCGCGTCGGTCGTCGACGACGACGGCTCGAAGGTGAAGGGCTCGGCCGACCTCGTCGTCCCGACGCCCCCCTTGCAGGCGATCCGGACGAAGCCGACGACCAAGCGCATCGAGGTCGGCCTCGACGTCCGTTTCCAGGCGATCGCCGACCGCGGCAACGACGTCACCGACGACGTCACGACCAAGGTGACCTGGAGCTCCTCGAATCCCGCCGTCGCGACCATCGTCGCGACCGGGCCGTCGGCGGGCCTCGTCCACCCGGTCGCACCGGGCACGACGGAGATCGTCGCGCGCGACACGGCGACGGGCATCCGCAACACCGACGGCGCGACGCGCGTGCGCGCGCGGGCCGTGAGCCTCTCCGTCGACCCGCCGTCGATCGTGCTCGCACGGCGCATCCGCTTCCCGATGCGCTGCTACGCGAACCGCGCCGACGGATCGCGCAGCAACGTGACGGAGGACGCCACCTGGACCTCGAGTTCGACAGGCATCCCCGTCGGCCGGGTCGCACCCGCGATCGGCGTCGTGAGCGGCGTCGGCGACGGGCAGGCGAGGATCGACTGCGCGGACCCGGTGCGCGGGCTCACGACCGTCGGACGCCCCGGCGCCGGCGGGACCGTCACGATCGCGGGAGCGCTGATCGGGCTCGACCTCCAGCCCGACCCGCTCGTCTTGGGCAAGGGCGAACCGCGCTCCGCGAAGGCCTTCGGCATCCTCGGAAACGGCGGCACGACCGGCGACATCGCCGAGTCTCTCGCATGGACGACGTCCGACCCCGCGGTCGCGAAGGTGAGCAACGACGCCGGCGACCGGGGAGAGGTGACCGGAGCCGGCACCGGGGTCACGACGCTCGCGGCGATCGAGCCGGTCACGGGCGTCGTCTCGACGCAGGTCGACAACGTCCGCTCCATCGGATCGGTCGTGAACCTCGCACTCGACGCTGCCGGGGGGATCGTCGGCCGCAACGAGACGATCGCGATCCGGGCGCGCGCGACCTACGAGGACGGTTCGGTCGCGAACGTCGGCGAGAAGTGCACGTGGTCGAGCAGCCGCCCGGCCGTCGCCACCGTCACGAACGCGTCCCCGCGAGGCGTCGTCGCGGGCCTTACGCGCGGCGACACGACCGTGGTCGCGACCTGCCCGTCGGGCACCGTGTCGACCGTCGTCCGCGTCGCGGGCAACGCGGTCGCCCTGCGCATGAACCCGCTTTCGGTCGAGGGCGAGGCGCTCACGACCAAGCGGCTGAAGGCGATCGCGACCTACGAGGACGGAAGCGAGCGCGACGCGAGCGCCTCGGTCGCGTGGGAGTCGAGCGCGCCGCTCGTCGCGGACCTCGACCCGGAGTCGCCCGGGACGCTCGACCTGCTGCGCAAGGGCTCCGCCACCGTGAGCGCCGACCACCCGTCCGGCCTGACGGCGAGCGCTCCGGTCACGGTCACGCCGGGCATCGTCGCGCTCGAGATCGTCCCCGGCACGCGCACCCTGCGCGCGAGCATCCCCGCCAAGGTGCGGGCGCAGGGCCGTCGCGCCGACGGAACGACGAAGCCGCTCACGAAGGACGTCGCCTGGAGCACCGACGACGCCCGGATCGCCCGCCTCGACGACCGGCCCGGCCAGGAAGGCACGATCTTCGGCGGCGGTACGAAGGGCACGACCCAGGTGCGCGCCGTGCTCGGCAAGGGGCTGCTGGAAACGTCGATGCGCGTCACGGTGAACGCGCTCGTCTCCAGCTTCGAACTCGTGCCCGCGGAGCGGACGATCCCCCTCTCCAGCACGCGCATCGTCGAGGCCCAGGCTCGTTACGAGGACGGCGCCACGAGCAAGATCAGCCGCGGCGTCTTCTTCACGAGCAGCAACCCCTCGGTCGCCACCGTGAGCAACGAGCCTAGCCACCAGGGAGAGGTGACCGGCGTCGGGGTCGGCACGGCGGTCATCACCGCGGTCGACGTCTCGAGCGGCAAACCGTCGTCGAACTCGGTGCCGGTGACGGTCGTCCGCTGAGGCGGAGCCGGCCGCGGTGACGGGCACTCCCCGCCACCGTGGCCCGACCCCGAGCGCAGAGCGGCGTACCACGCGATTCCCCCCTTTTTTCATCCCGCGGCCGCCGAGGGCCGAGCCGACCGGGGCTGATGGAGATCTTGTAGCCGGGCAGAATTCCATTCACGCCCGTCGATGGTGGATCAACGTAGCGGGCCTCGACGCTCAGCGTTGACGCGGCCGTCGATGCTGCTAGACGGGGTTTTCGAATGGCGAAGGGAGGGTGTGCGGAAATCAGCCCCCGACCCGGACCGTGACGGCCCTTCGATTCATGCGATCCGACCGCGGCGACGGTCGTGACCGACGGCGTCGAGTATGCCGTGACCGTCACGATGTACCAGAGTGCGGGCACGACGGGCGCCGAGGTTGCGGGCGATGCCTCGTGCCTCGCCGGCTACACGCCGGTCGACACGTTCACGTTCGAGCCGGGCGACTGCCGCTCGGTGATGAGTGGCCGCTCGCTGTACTGCAAGGACCCCGAGACCAACAGCATGTTCCGGGCTCGCGGAGTTCGCTCGGCGAAGGACCCGAACTCCTTCCGCCTGAACTCGATCGTGCGCAGCCAGGAGCTGACGGTCACGAAGCCCTACGAGGTGCCGCTCGCCTTCCTGGTGGAACTCAACGGCCGGCGGTGGCGCGGCGACACCGACATCAAC
Source organism: bacterium (assembly GCA_018970825.1). Classification (GTDB taxonomy): domain Bacteria; phylum Desulfobacterota; class Binatia; order UBA12015; family UBA12015; genus REEB422. The sequence goes on from JAGWVP010000092.1 coordinate 9,116, forward strand.
TACTGCCGCGTCACCCAGAACGGCGAGCGGACGACCTGCCGCCTGCCGCGCGCGGGCGGAGGCAAGTAGCCGCCGGGACGCAGGAAGCGATCGCGGCGTCGTG
>JAGWVP010000093.1 GCA_018970825.1 bacterium
ACGCGGTCCCTGCCGAAGGCCGCCTCGCCCTCGGCACGCGCCTGTCGGATCGCGCGCTCGAGCTCGTCCTCGTCGCGCGCGACGCGCAGGCCGCGCCCGCCGCCGCCGCCCGTCGCCTTCACCAGCACCGGGAAGCCGATGCTCCGCGCCGCGCGGATCGCCTCGTCGGTCGAGTGCAGCGAGGTCGGCGTCCCCGGCAGGACCGGCACGCCCGCGCGGGCGACGAAGCGCCGCGCGCGCGCCTTGTCGCCCATGAGCTTGATCGTACGCACGCGCGGCCCGACGAAGACGAGGCCCGAGCGCTCGCAGGCCTCGGCGAAGTCGCCGTTCTCGGCGAGGAAGCCGTAGCCGGGATGCACCGCGTCGCAGCCCTTCGAGAGCGCCGCGGAGACGACCGACGCGATCTTGAGGTAGCTCTGCTCCGCGGGCCCGGGCCCGATGCAGACGCGCTCGTCGGCGAGCGCCGCGTGGAGGGAGTCGCGGTCCACCGTCGAGAAGACGGCGACGGTCCGCAGGCCGAGTTCGCGACAGGCGCGGATCACGCGCACCGCGATCTCGCCGCGATTGGCGACCAGCACCTTCCGGAACATCCGCCTCCCCGTCCCCGGGGCCCCTGCCCCGCCGCTTCCCTCACGACGGTACGGCACGACGGGCCGGGGCTCAAACCGCGACGCGGGGCACGCGCGTTGCGCGCAGGAGCGGCGCGGCACCGTGCACGATCGCGCGCGCGCGGCGCCGCGGCTCCGGGGGCTCCCCGGGAGGGTCGGCCCCCTCGCGCGGCCGGGTGCGTCAGCAGCCCCCGGCCGGCAGGTCCTCCACCCAGTGACGGTGCGGCGCGGGGGTCGGGACCGGGGCCGAGAGGATCGAAGCCCCCGCCGCGGCAGGCAGGCACTCGAGGGTCGCGGCCTCGACGTCGTCGATCGCGCCGCCGCCCGCGGACAGGCGGACCTCGCGGCGGCCGGGCGGCAGGCGAAGGATGGAAAGCGGCGTGCAGGTCGGCCCCTCGGCGTTCGCGTTCGCGAGCGTACCGACGTGCAGCATGGCGGAGAGCACCGCGCGGTTGCGGTTGTCGGACTGGTCGGGGAGGTCCATCGGCGTTGCGGCGGGCGCCTCGACGCTCCAGCGATCGATGCCGCCTGCGCCGCAGGCCTCTCCCGACGGCGCGTCGACGCCGAAGCAGAGCCCGGCGCGGATGCCGCAGACGCCGGCCTCGGGCGCCGCGTCGCACGACGGGTCGCCGTCGCGGCACGAGAACGCGAGCGGGCTGCCCTGGGGCATGGGACCGTCGGCCGGGAGGAACCACTGCAGCAGGCACGACCCGCCGCCGCCCTCGCCGCCCGCGAGCCGCGCGTCGAGGCAGCCGGTCCCGCCCGAGCCGCAGGTCGCGTGCACGAACACCGGGCTGCTCCAGGCCCGCCCGCCCGCGTCCTGCACGACGCGCGCGTAGACGAAGCTCTCCGGGTCGGCGATCGGGATCTCGGCGTCGAGGTCGCACACGGGCGTCTCGCAAGTCCGGCTCGCGACCACGTCGCCGCCCGACACGAGTTCGACGGTGACCGGGGTGCGGGTCGCGACGACCTCGACGCGCGCGGGAAGCCGGTCGCCGATCGTCGCGTCGCGCTCCCCGCCCATCGCGACGCCGCCGATCCTCGTGTCGAGGCGGATGCGCTCGCCGTCGGTCGCGAAGCAGCGGCGCGCGCGGAACGCATCGAGCAGGTCGCTGCGGTTCAGCGCCTTCGCGTGGCAGCCGGTCAGGCCGGTGCCGATCATCGCGGGCGTCGCGTCGGTGTGGTGGTCGTCGGAGACGCCGACCAGCCCGAGCCGGAAACCGGCCCGGAGCGCCCACAGCGGGCCGTTGTCGAGCAGCTCCTGGTTCGACTCGGCACCGCTCGTCGAGTTCCAGACCTCGACGGCGTTGGTGACCGAGTCGTCGATCGCGTCCCACGGCACGCGGAAGGTGCGGCTCGCCGCGTGGTTCACGTGCCCCGCGGCGGAACCCGAGCGCACCTGGGAGCCGTAGTAGTCGAGGAACTGCGCCGCCTCGCGGCAGTCGAAGCCCTGGCAGTAGGGCCCGGGGGTCTCCCGGAAGTAGACGTTCAGGTGGTAGCCGATCGCCTGCGTCCACTCGACCGCGGAGAAGGCGACGAACGTGCCGGGCGAGTCGTAGGACTCGGCCGTCGTCTTCAGGATCTCCCACTCGTCGGACGTGAGGAAGATGTCGTGGTCGGAGATGACGACGAAGTCGAGCCCGGCGATGTCGCGCGCGGCGACGAAGAAGCCGTCGGGCGTGCCGGTCGCGTCGTTCGAGAGGCCGGAGTGCGCGTGGAGGTCGCCGTAGAAGATCGGGTCGGCCGCGACCGGGGGCAGCGACGGGGAATCGTTGCCGCATCCGGCGAAAAGACCGCCGGCCAGCAGGGCGACCGCGGCGAGCGCCGCCGCGGCGGCGCCGTGCGTCCCGCGGGCTCCGTCGCGCGAAGGGGTTTCCCCCGGGTGGCGATCGACGAGCGGCTGCTCGTCCGACGTCCCGACCCACGGCCTGCGCGTGCCGAACAGGACGTCGCACCAGGGTCGGGTGACGCACCAGTTCGCGTCCTGGTCGGGGCCCATGTGGTGGTCGACGTGCCAGGGCAGGTGCTCGCGCGCCCAGGCCGGGTCGAGGTGCGCACGGCGGTGCTTGCGCCAGTAGTCGAACGCACAGAAGGCGAGCGTCGCGCAGAGCACCGGGTTCCACGGCGCGAGGGCGAGTACTCCCGCGGTCGCGGCCGCGAGCGCCGCGACCTCCTTGCCCTGCGCGTGCCGGCCGAGGGGCGGGCGCCGGTAGTCCGCGTCGAACATGCCGTGGCGTCGCGACGCGCGATGGTGCTCGTGCCAGTGGAAGGCCCAGAAGCTCGTCTTCCTGCGGCCGAGGCCGTGGAGCAGCACCTGGTGCGCGCTCCACTCGGCGAGGTTCGCGAGCGCGAAGCCGAGAGGCACGCCGGTGATCGCCTTCCAGGCCCATGCGTCCATGGCGGCGGAGTGTTTCGCAGGCCTCTTCCGCGCGTCAAGGGGCCTCGGAGCGGCCGTCGGCCGCCCCGAACCGGATCCGGCGGATGCCGAGTCGCTCGGGGAGTCGGAGTCGGCGCGACCGGCGGGAAGTCCGACTGCGACCGGGACTCGAAGTCGTCGATGTACGGCCGGAGCGTCCTCGACGAGCCCGGAGGAATCCCCCGACCGGGGCCGCCTCGCGTCCCGGGCAGTCGCCACGACCCGGCCCTTTCGTGCATACTCCGCCCATGACGGTCTGCGATCGGTGCGGCGGCGACACCGAGGTCCGCCCGGCCCGCGTACGCTGGCCGGTGCGCCTCGCCCTCTGGGCCTCGACCTTCACGCTCGGCTGGGCGTGGGTCGCGCACCGGCTGAACGGGCTGTTCGAGGGGGTGCGCTCGGGCTGGCGCCCGGCCCTGCCCGCGCTCCTCGCCACGGCGGCCCTCGGCCTCGCCGCCTTCGTCGCGGGCTTCGGGCGCGTGCGCCGCCCGACCTGCGTCGCGTGCGGCGAGACGATGCCGCCGTGGCTGTTCGCGCCCTCCCTGCCTCGCACCGACGCCGCCCACGCGATCTCGGGCGCGCACGGCGAGGCCGTGGACGCGGGTGCGCTCGCGGGAACGGACCGACGCGGCTTCCTGCAGACGGCGGGAGCGGTCGGCGCGAGCGGCCTCGCGACCGCCGTCGCCGGGATCGGCGGCGTCGCCGTCCGGCAGCACCGCTGGCGCGACGTCGGTCGCGACGTCTTCTTTGCCAACGTCGAGAAGGTGGCGCCGGTGCAGCGGCCGGAGTGGGCCGGGTCGACCGTGAAGTCCTACCGCCGCCTCGGTCGCACCGGGGCGATGGTCTCCGACATCTCGCTCGGTTCGGGCCGCATCGAGGACGAGCGCGTGGCGCTGCTCGCCCTCGAGCGCGGGATCAACTACTTCGACACCGCGCCGGACTACTCGCGCAACGGCTCGGAGATCCTGCTCGGCAAGGCGATCCGCGAGTACGGGGAGCGCGACAAGATGTTCCTCGCGTCGAAGTTCTGCACGGCCGAGGGCCACCTCCCGGTCGACACGCCGGTTCCCGAGATCGTCCGCACGGTCGAGGAGAGCCTGCGCCGCCTGCAGACCGACCGGCTCGACCTGGTGCACATCCACGCCTGCGACACCGAGGAGCGCCTCATGGCGCCGAACTTCCACGAAGCCTTCGACCGGCTCCGGGAGCAGGGCAAGGTCCGCTTCCTCGGCTTCAGCTCGCACACGCCGAACCTCGAGGCGGTCGCCGACCGGGCGCTCGCGAGCGGACGCTTCGACGTGATGATGCTCGCCTACCACCACGGGCTCTTCCCGGGGATCTCCGCGATCATCGACCGCGCCCACCGCCAGGACGTCGGCGTCGTCGCGATGAAGACGCTCAAGGGAGCGAAAGCCGAGAACCTGCCCGGCCTGCGCGAGCAGTCGGTCGCCTACTCGCAGGCGGCGTTCCGATGGGTGCTCGAGAACCCGGCCGTGTCCTGCCTCGTGGTCTCCTTCTTCAGGCCGGAGCAGTGCGACGAGTACCTGTTCGCCTCGGGCACGAAGCCGGACGACTCCGACCGCGCGCTGCTCGAGCGCTACGACCGGCTCGCGAGCGCCGACTACTGCCGCCCGCACTGCGGGGCGTGTCTCGACGACTGCCCGAGCGGCCTGCCGATCGACACGGTGCTGCGCTACGACATGTACTTCGCCGACTACGGCCGCGAGACCGCCGCGCGCGAGAAGTACGCGCGCCTCGGCCCGGCACGCGACGCCTCGGCCTGCCTCGAGTGCCCGGCACCGTGCGCGGGGTCGTGCCCCTTCGAGCTGCCGATCCGCGCGAAGATGGTCCGGGCGCACGAGCGCTTGCGCGCGTAGCGACGCGGGCCGCTCCGGTTGTCCCGCCCCGACGACCGCGATAAGGATTTCGCATGAAGAAGATCCTGCTTCCGCTCGCCCTCGTCGCCGTGGCCTGCGCCGAGGGCGCGAACCGCGGCCCTGCGGTCAAGACCACGACGCTCGGCGACTTCCAGCAGTCGTCCCCGAGGGACGCTCCCGTGGTCCCCGGCATCTACGACGCGAAGCTCTGCGTGGTGAGCCTCGACGCGGCGACGAAGATGGCGACGTTCATGCCGCCGAACGCGGAGAACGCGACCGCCCCGGTCGCCTTCGCCTTCAACGACGTCTCCGGCTTCTCGAAGGGCGACCTGGTCACGATCGCCCCCGGCGCGCGCGCCGCGCAGAACGGCCAGCCGCAGGTGACGGTGCTCGAGAAGGCATCGGGGCAGTGCTCGCGCTACGCCGGCGCGGACGCCCACGCCCACCACTGAACCGCCGCCGATCCGCCGTCTCGCGCACCGGGACGTCCCGGCGAACGTCCGGGGCGTCCCGGATCAGCCGGCGGTGCGGTCCTTCGCGCCGGGGGCGGTCGCGGGCGGAGCGTCCGCGGGGTCCGGCCCCGGGCCGAGCACCCAGGCACCTCCGTCGTCCCTCCACCATCCGCCGGCCGCGTTCGTGCCGCCGTCGACGTGGAGGGTGACGCCGGTCACGTAGCTCGCGAGGTCGGAGGCGAGGAACACGGCCGGGCCGGCGATCTCGGCCGGATCCGCGATGCGGCCGAGCGGCACGCGACGCGCCTGTCGGCGAAGCGCCGCCTCGGGCACCTGCCGCAGCACGCCCTCGGTCGCGCAGACGTCGGGCGCGAGCGCGTTCACCCGGATGCACCGCGGCGCGAGTTCGAGCGCCATCGTGCAGGTGAAGTTGATGACCGCGGCCTTGCACGCCGCGTAGGGCGCGAACGAGGGCGCGGCCCGCACGCCCTCGATCGAGACGACGTTCAGGATCGATCCGCCCCCCCGCTCGGCGATCGCGGGAGCCGCGATCCGGGTGCCGTGGAACACGCTCTTCAGGTTCGTGCGCAGGATCGCGTCCCAGCCTCGCTCCTCGATCTCGAGAAAGGGTCGCGAGAACGTCCCGCCGACGTTGTTCACCAGCACGTCGAGCCCGCCGAAGCCCTGCCGGGCCGAGCGGACCGCCTCGGCCACGGCTTCGGGCTCCCGGACGTCGGTCGCGACGGCGAGCGCACGTCCCCCCGAGGCGACGATTTCGCGGGCCGTCCGCTCGCCCGACTCGGCCCGGATCTCCGCCACGACCACCTCCGCCCCGTGGGTCGCAAACGCCAAGGCGATCGCCTTGCCGATCCCCTCCCCGGCTCCCGTGACGAGCGCCACGCGGCCCGAAAGCAGCTTCGCAGGCTCGCCCATGGACGGGCTTGTCGGGCATGAGCCCCCCCGGTGCAAGCGGAAAGACGGCGCTTGGCGCGGTTTTTCGGCTGTCCGGTCTTGCGCATCCGGGGTTGCGTCGGCAAACAGGAGCGTCGCGAATCGCCGTATCGGAGGACGTCGGGCGTTGAAGCTGCGCAAATCGGACAGGGGATCCCGGAAACGGGCCGCTCGGCCCGCGGCCGCAAAGGCGAGGCCGCGCGCCGCCGCCAAGCGAGCCGCAACGAGGAAGGCCCCCCGAAAGTCCGCGCCTCGCAAGGCGATCGTGCGTCAACGCACCGCGGCAAGCCGGGGTCGTGCCGCGGCGGTCCGCGCCCGCAAGCTCGCCCTCGCGAAGGCCGCGAAGGCGCGGAAGCCCGCCCCGCGGAAGCCCGCGACGAAGGCCCGGAAGTCGGCCCCGAAGAAGGTGGCGGGCGCAGCCGCTCTCCTCCGGGCGCGGCAGGCCGCTGCACGAGGGAAGGCGCTCCGGGCAAAGGAGATCGCCCGGGCGAAGGCGGTGAAGATCGCGGCCGCGAGGGAAAAGGCGAGGCTCGCCGCCGAGGCCAAGCGCGCCAGGGCCGCCGCCGCCAAGGAAAAGGCGAGGCTCGCCGCCGAGGCCAAGCGCGCCAAGGCCGCCGCCGCCGGGGAGAAGGCCAGGCTCGCCGCGGAAGCGAAACTCGCGAAGGTCGCAGGCGGTTCGGTCGCGCGCCCCACCCCGTCGACGCGGCTCGTCGACGAGGACCTCGACGACGATCTCGACGACGAGGAAGAAGACGAGCAGGAGAGCGCGGCCGAGGAGCCGTCCCCGGCCGCCGAGGTCGCCGCACCCGACAAGGAAGGCGACGGCAAGGGGGGCAAGGTCGACCCGCGCAAGCCCGGGGGCCAGCGGATGACCGACTCGGCGTTCCGGCTGTCGCCCGACTTCCGGCCGCGCGAGTACCGGGTGCACGTCCTGCCGGACCTCGTGCAGGGCAAGTTCCGGGGCGAGATCATCATCGACCTCGACCTCAAGCGCGCGACCCCCTCGATCGAGCTCCACTGCGCCGACATCGCGATCGACCACGCGGAGGTCGCCTATCCCGACGTGCCCGACACGAACGCGACGCGTCCGTGGATGAGCGGGCGGCAGCCGTCGGCGGGCGCGGGTCCGGTCTCGATGCGGCAGTCGGCGGTCGCGATCGTCCCGCACGCGCCGCGCGAGACCGTGGAGATCAAGTTCCTGCGTCCGCTCGCGGCGGGCCACGTCCGGCTCGCGATCGGCTACCACGGCCCCCTGCAGGAGAAGCTGCGTGGGCTCTACAAGGCCACGAGCGGGGGGCGACGCTACGCGTTCACGCAACTCGAGGCGGCCGATGCGCGCCGTTTCTTCCCGTGCTTCGACGAGCCCGAGTACAAGGCGAAGTTCACCTTCTCGGTCACGACCGAGACGAACCTCACCGTGATCTCGAACGGCGCGGTCGAGCGCGTCGACCGCAACGCCTACGGCACGGCCACGCGGCACTTCAAGACGACGCCGAAGATGTCGACGTACCTCTGCGCGCTCGCGGTCGGCGAACTCGAGAGCTCGCCCGTCAAGCACGTCGGCAAGACGGCCGTCCGCGTCTGGTCGGCGCCGGGCAAGACGGGGCTGACCGCCTTCTCGCTCGACGCGGCGGTCGAGTGCCTGAAGCGGCTCGAGGCCTGGTTCGACCTGCCCTATCCCTACGAGAAGCTCGACCTGGTCGCGGTGCCCGACTTCGAGGCCGGCGCGATGGAGAACGTCGGCGCCGTCTTCTTCCGCGAAACCCTCCTGCTGGTCGACCCGGAGACCATCACGGTCGCCGAGAAGAAGCGCGTCGCGGAGGTCATCGCCCACGAGCTCGCGCACATGTGGTTCGGCAACCTCGTCACCATGAAGTGGTGGGACGACCTCTGGCTGAACGAGGCCTTCGCGGAGTGGTTCGCGCACAAGGGCGTGCACGCCATCGAGCCGAGCTATCTGGTGTGGAGCGACTTCCAGGCCGACAAGAACCGCGCCCTGGTCGACGACGCCCTGCCGACCACGCACCCGATCTACACCGACGTCGCCACGCCGGCGCAGGCGCTGGAGATGTTCGACGTCATCACCTACCAGAAGGGCTGCGCGGTGATGCGCATGCTGGAGAACTTCCTCGGCGAGGCGCCCTTCCGCGACGGCATCCAGAGCTACATGAAGGCCTTCCAGGGGCAGAACGCCGCCGGCCCGGATCTCTGGATGCACCTCTCCGCCGCCTCCGGGCAGCCGGTGGAGGCGCTGATGAAGAGCTGGGTGGAGCAGCCTGGCTTCCCGGTGGTGTCGCTCGAGCTCGCCGAGCATGGCGGGCGGCCCGCGCTGGCGCTCTCGCAGCGCCGCTTCTTCTCCAGCCCGGCGGCGGCGGCGCTGCCCTCCGAGCAGCGATGGAACGTGCCGATGGTGGTGCGCTTCGAGGACGACGAGGGTGTCAAGGAGCACCGCTTCATCTTCGGCGAGCGGGAGCGCACCGAGCCGCTCCCCGCGACCGGCGCCGTGCGCTGGGTCTACGGCAACGCCGAGGAGATCGGCTTCTACCGCGTGGCGCTGACCGGCGCTTCAGTGCAGGCGCTGCTCGCCGCGCTGCCGAAGCTCGCGCCGGTGGAGCAGATGGGCCTGCTCGAGGATCAGTGGGCGCTGGTGCGGAACGGGGCGAGCGATCTTGCCCGCTTCCTGCCGGTGCTGGAGGCCCTCGCCACGAGCGACGATCACCACGTGCTCCGCACCGTGGCCGAGCGCCTGTACGTGCTCGACGAGCTGCTCGATGACGCCAGGGCGGAGGCCCCGCTCGGCAAGCTGCGGGCGCGGATCGCGGCGCTGTTCGGCCCGCACCTCGCGGCGCTCGGCTGGGAGCCGCGGAGCGGCGAGTCGCAGAACGACGTGCAGCGACGCGCGGTGGCGAT
>JAGWVP010000094.1 GCA_018970825.1 bacterium
CGAGCGCATGCGGTCGCGCCACGGACACGTCGAGTGGCCCGTCGAGTTCCGGACGCTCGCGGCCGACCGAAGCTGGATCGGGCCGGCGAGCGGCCGGGCCACGGTCACGATCTCGCTCCACCAGGGTGCGGACCTTCCGTGCGAGGAGTTCTTCCGCGACTGCGAGCCGATCTTCCTCGCACACGGCGGGCGCCCCCACTGGGGCAAGCGCCACTTCCGCGACGGGGCCTGGGCGCGGGAGGCCTACCCGTCCTGGGAGCGCTTCGCGGCCCTGCGCCGCGAGCTCGACCCGCACGGGACGTTCCTGTCGAAGCCGCTCCGCCCGCTGTTCGAGCCGGTCACCTGACGGGCGCCGGGAGGCACTCTCGCGTGGGCGCTGCGCGGTTGCGCGTGGTCGGCCGTGCGCCATAGATCAGGATCGAACGCCGGCCCGACGCCGGCCCGGAGGATCCCATGTCCGAACGCGTGACCGTGAAGGTCGAGGGCGGCGTCGCCGACGTCCGGCTCTCGCGCGCCGACAAGATGAACGCCCTCGACCAGCCGATGTTCGAGGCGCTGATCGCGACCGGGCGCGCGCTCGCGCGAGAGTCGTCGGTGCGCGCCGTCGTGCTCTCCGGCGAGGGGCGATGCTTCAGCGCGGGGCTCGACTTCATGAGCTTCCTCGCGATGGGATCCGCCGAGCGCCCCACCGGGAGCCTGCTCCAGCGCGAGGAGGGCCGGATCGCGAACTTCGCGCAGAGCGCCGCCTGGGTCTGGAACGAGATCCCGCAGCCCGTGATCGCCGCGGTCCACGGCGTCGCCTACGGCGGCGGCCTGCAGATCGTCCTCGGAGCCGACATCCGGATCGTCTCTCCCGACGCGAAGCTGTCGGTCATGGAGATCAAGTGGGGCCTCGTGCCCGACATGAGCGGCACCCAGACGCTGCGCCACCTGGTGCGGCTCGACGTCGCGAAGGAACTCACCTTCACCGGGCGCGTCGTGTCGGGCGAGGAGGCGGTGTCGATCGGCCTCGCGACGCGCACCGCGGCCGACCCCCACGCGGCCGCGATGGAAATGGCACGCGAAATCGCGGGCAAGTCGCCCGAGGCGATCCGCAGCGGGAAGCGCCTGCTGAACCAGGCCTGGGTCGGGAGCCCGGCCGAGGGGCTCGCGCTCGAGGCCGAGCTCCAGACCGCGATCCTCGGCCGGCCGAACCAGCTCGAAGCGGTGGCCGCCAACATGGAGAACCGACCGCCGCGCTTCCGGGACCCGAGTTGACCGGAGAGCCGCGGGGGCGGTTCGAGCGCCTGCGAAGGCGCCTCGCGCGGCTGCTCGGCCTCGTCCCGACGCTCGACCTGCACGGGTACCGCGTCGCCGACGCCGTGGCGGCGACCGAGCGCTTCCTCGCCGACGCCGCCGAGGACGGTCACGACGAGGTGCGGATCGTCTACGGCAAGGGGCGCGGAAGCCCCGGAGGGATCGGAGCGCTCCGGATCGCGATCCCCGACCTGGTCGCGGCTCGCGAGGGCGGCCTCGTCCGGCGCTTCGAGCGGCAGGTCGAATCCGACGGCCACGACGGGTCGATGCGGGTGTGGCTGCGGACCGACCCAGCGCCCGTGCGGGCCGGCGGGAGAGCCGCTTGAGCGACCCCGGCGACGGCGCCGCCTCGCCGCCGAAGCTGCTGACGCCGCGCTTCCTGCGCATCACCGCGGCGAACTTCTGCTTCTTCATGACCTTCGCCACGTTCTTCCTGCTGCCGGTGCGCATCCGCGAGCTCGGCGGCACCGACTCGCAGGTCGGGCTCGTCATGGGCCTGAACGGCGTGTCGGGGCTCGCGGGCGTCTTCATCGTCGGCGCGCTCATCGACCGCTTCGGCTGCCGGGTGTTCCTGCGGGTCGGGCTCCTCGGCATGGCGGCGAGCGCGTTCGCATTCTCGTTCGTCGACCGCGTCGGCCCGGAGATGATGCTGCTGCGCGTGCTGCAGGGGCTCGCCTTCGCGGCGGGGTTCAACGCCACCTCGACGCTCGCGGCGGCGTTCGCTCCGGTCGAGCGACGGGCGGCGGCGCTCGGGCTCTTCGGCGTGTCCACGATCGCGACCCATGCTCTCGGACCGACGATCGGCGAGCAGGTCTCGCACTCGCGCGGCTTCCCCTTCCTCTTCGCGATGGCGGCCGGCTTCGCGCTGGTCGGCGCGGCGATCGCCTGGACGCTGCCCGACGCCGGGCGGCGAAGCGTGCACGCCGACGGCGCGCAGCGTCGCCAGCCGCTCTCCGGGATCGTGCGCGCCGTTCTGCTCGCGACCGGGCTCTGCGGCGTCGCCTTCGGCTCGGTCATGACCTTCACGCCGACCTTCGCGCTCGACGAGCACCTGGGGCCGGTCGCGACCTTCTTCCTCTCGTACACCTCGGCCGCGATCGCGGTCCGGCTGTGGGCGGGGCGCGTGGCCGACGACGTGGGGCTCCGCCGCATGATCCTGCCCGCGATGGTCGGGCTCTCGATCGCGATCCTCGGCCTGTCCACGGTCCACGGACGACTCGGCTTCGCCGCCGCGGGGATCGCCTTCGGGCTCGCGCAGGGCGTCGTGTACCCGACGCTGAACGCCTTCATCGTCGAGCGCGCGGCCGACGGGGACCTGGGACGCGTGCAGTCGGCGTTCAACGGCTGCTTCAACATCGGCGTCACGTCGGGCTCGCTCGCGCTGGGGCCGGTCGTGCACTCGCTCGGGCACCGGGTGATGTTCGCGATCGCCGCCTCGATGGCGCTCGCAGCGACCGGGGTCTTCGCCCGGGCTTCGCGCCCGACCCGGGAGTGAGGCGCCCCGCTTCTCTCCGGCGGCTTCGCGCCCGGGGGCGGGGAGAGGCGATTGTCCGGGCCGGGTGGCGGGGATAGAGGGGCGCGATGGCGGGCGACGGGGGAACGGCGGTCACGCCGGTGCGCGGCGGGATCCTGCCGCGGCTCCAGCAGCGATGCCGGGTGCCGGCATCGCTGCGAGAGGTCACGCGCGTGCGCGAAGGTGCGGAGGTCGAGCCGCGCTCGGTCGGCGTCGAACCGGAGGCGATCCCGTGGATCTGGCGCGCGGTGCGCGGGCTCTACCGGAGCGGTGCGCACCCGGCGATCGCACTCTGCCTGAGACGGCAGGGCCGCGTGCTCCTCGATCGGTCGATCGGTCACCAGTCGGGCAACGCGCCGGGTGCCCCGCGCGAGGCCGTCAAGGTCGTCGCGACGCCGGACACGCCCTTCTGCGCGCTCTCGGCGTCGAAGCCGGTCACGGCCATGGTCATGCACCTGCTCGACGAGCGCCGGGCGATCCACCTCGACGACCGCGTCTGCGACTACATCCCCGACTTCGCGAGGCACGGGAAGCACTCGATCACGATCCGCCACCTGCTGAGCCACCGGGCGGGAGTCCCGAATCCGCCCGCGAACGCGATGGACCCCGCCCTGCTCGCGCAACCCGCGCGGATCGTCGAGTTGCTCTGCGACGAGAAGCCCGTCTCGCGGCCGGGCGCGCGGCTCGCCTACCATGCGATCACCTCGGGCTTCCTGCTCGCCGAGGTCGCGCGCGTCGCGACCGGGCGCGACCTGCAGACGCTGCTGCGCGAGGAGATCCGCGAGCCGCTCGGGCTGCGCGGGCTCGCCTACGGCGTGGCTCCCGAGGACCTCGGCCGGGTCGCGGAGAACGCCTTCACCGGCACCCCGGTCCTGCCGCCGATCGCGGGGATGTTCCGCCGCGTGCTCGGGCTCGACTTCGAGCGGGTGGTCGAGGTCTCGAACGACCCGCGCTTCCTCTCGGGCGTGCTGCCGTCGGCCAACGTGGTCGCGACCGCGGACGAAGCGTGCCGCTTCATGGAGATGCTGCGTCGCGGAGGCGAACTCGACGGCGTGCGCCTGTTCGACCCGCGGACGATCGTGCGGGCGACCTCCGAGGTGTCGTGGCTCGAGCCCGACGCGAACCTCGTCCTGCCGATCCGCTACGGGCTCGGCTTCATGCTCGGTGCCGAGTGGTTCAGCCTCTACGGCCCGTTCACGCCGCACGCCTTCGGCCACATCGGCTTCACGAACGTGGTCGTGTGGGCCGACCCGGAGCGCGAGCTCTCGGCCGCGCTCATGACGAGCGGCAAGCCGCTCGTCTACCCCGAGTTCGTCTGGCTGTTCGAGATCCTGCGGCGGATCGGCGCGGCTTGCCCGGTGACGCGGCCCGGGGGATTCGCGGCGACGACGCGCTGAGCGCTCGCCGGGCGACGTCCGCGGGCCCGGCCGTCAGCCGAGGAGCCAGCGCAGCGAGGCGAGCAGGGCTCCGATCACGCCTCCGACCAGCGCCCCGTTCAGGCGGATGTACTGGAGGTCGTTGCCGACCCGGCTCTCGACCAGCCGGACGAGCGCACCGGTGTCGAGCGCCTCCAGGTTCTCGCGCACGGTGAGGCCGATCTGGTGGTGGTGGCGTCGCAGCAGGTCGACCGCGCCCTCGCGCACGCGGTCGTCGAAGATCCGCCGTCGCTCGGGGTCGTCGAGCGCGCGGTGGATCCCTCCGCGCAGCTGGCGGTCGACGAAGCGCGACATCTCGCTCCCTGGGTCGGCCAGTTGGGCGTCGAGGCGGTCGCGCGCGCGGCCGAGCAGTCCCGCGACGATCGGCTCGAGGTCGAGGCTCTCGGAAATCGCGACCCGCAGGCGCTCGGCCTGGAGCCGGGTCGCCTCGTCGCCCGCCGCGAGGCGCTCGGCGAAGCGTCGGACCGCGTCCTTCGCACCACGGCGCAGCGGGTGCGCCGGGTCGAGCGCGGCCGTTCGCAGCTCGCTCGACGCGTAGGAGCAGGCCGCCTCGATCAGCTTGCGCTGGACGATCGTGCGCCGCAGGAAGAACGGCACGATCCGCTTGCCGCCCTCGTGCATCTTTTCGGCCGAGCGTTCGATCCACCACTGCAGTTCGTCGGCCGTCTGCGGGCGCTCGGCCAGGTTCGCAAGCGAGACCGCCGCCGACTGGAGCATCCGGCTCGCCTCCCGGCTCTCGACCGCCTGCGCGACGCGCAGCGCGAGCGCGCGGTCGTCGGGCAGGTCGCGCAGGCGCTCCCGCACGAGGCGTTCGACGAAGCGCACCGGCTCGGGCTCGGCCAGCATGGCCGCGAGCGACCGCAGCACGTCGCGCACCGGCCCCCCGAGACGCTCGGCATGCTCCGGGTCGCCGAGCCAGTCGAGCAGGAGTTCGCTCGGGCGGAGCCGCCCGAGGCGGGCGCCGATCGCGTCGGGCGAAAGCCAGTCGCTCTCGACCGTCTGCACGATCGCGTCGACGATCTTCTCGCGGCGGTTCGCGATGATGGCCGTGTGCGGGATCGGAAGCCCGAGCGGGTGGCGGAAGAGCGCGGTCACCGCGAACCAGTCGGCGAGCCCGCCGACCACGCCCGCTTCGAAGCCGGCCGCGAGGACCTCGAGCCAGAGGGGCCGGGCATCGCCGCCCGCACGGAGCGCGAGCCGGCTCGCGACGGCCCCGGCCATCGCGACCCCGAGCGAGATCGCCCCGATGCGGCTTCGCCCCTCGGTCGCCATCGCCGCGATTCTATGCGAGGTGCGCCCTCCCCGCGACGCCGGATCGACTCGGATCCGGGCATCGGATAATCGATCCCCATGATTCCACGAGCAGGACGATCGGCGGTGGAGACGGCGGCAAGAGCGATCCTCCTCGTCGCGGCGGGCCTCGCCTCGGCGATCGCCAGGACCGCCGGGGCGGCCGAGGGCGAGGAGACCGGGTCGCGCCCTCGCGTGGTCGTCGTCGACGGCGAGGCCGTGGTCCGCCAGGCGCCGGACCGGGCCTTCGTCGTGCTCTCGGTCGAGTCGCGCAACAAGGACCCGCGCGAAGCCCAGCGGCAGGCCGCCGCGACGATGACCGCCGTGCAGGCGAAGCTCGTCGAGGGAGGTCTCCCCAAGGACGCGCTGCGAACGATCTCGTTCGAACTCGCGCAGGAAGCCGACTACGTGAACGGCCGGCGCGTGCCGCGCGACTTCCTCGCGCGCAACTCGATCGAGGTGAGACTCGACGATCCGGCGAAGACGGGCGAGGCGATCGACCGCGCGATCGGGGCGGGTGCGACGGACGTCGCGTCGGTGCGCTTCGACCTGAAGGACCGCGCGGGGACCGAGCGCGAGGCCTTGCGGCTCGCCGTGGCCGACGCGAAGGCGAGAGCCGAGGCGGCGGCCGCGGGCGCCGGTCTCTCGGTCGAGAGCGTGCAGCGGATCGAGGAGGGAGTCACCGGCGGCGAGCCGCGCCCGATCATGATGCGGGACATGGTCGCCGGGGCGTCCGCCGCGCCGGCACCACCCGAGACTCCGATCCAGGCCGGCGAAATCGAGGTGCGCTCGCGGGTGCGCCTCACCGCCAACCTCCGCTGACGATCCCGTGCAGGACACCCCCCGCAAGGTCGAGCTGATCGGCGAGCACCCGCGGATGCATCGGGTGAAGGCGCTGATCGAACGCGTCGGCCCGACCGACGCGACCGTGCTCGTGCTCGGCGAGAGCGGCACCGGCAAGGAGGTCGTCGCCCGCGCGATCCACGCCGCGAGCCCGCGGGCCGAGAAGCCCTTCGTCGCGGTCAACTGCGGCGCGATCCCGGCCGAGCTGCTCGAGTCCGAGATGTTCGGCCACGAGCGCGGCTCCTTCACCGGCGCGGTCGAGGCGCGCGAGGGAATGTTCCAGGTCGCGAACAGCGGCACGATCTTCCTCGACGAGGTCGCCGAGATGAGCCCCGCACTGCAGGTGAAACTGCTGCGCGTCCTCCAGGACAAGGAGATCCGCCCGGTCGGGGGGCGACGCTCGCTGCACGTCGACGTCCGCGTCATCGCGGCGACGAACAAGGACCTGGGCGAGCTCGTCACGCGAGGGCTCTTCCGCGAGGACCTCTACTACCGGCTCGAGGTCGTCCCGATCGAGATCCCCCCGCTGCGGGACCGCCGCACCGACATCCCGCTGCTGGTGAACCACTTCCTGCGACGCCAGAACCTGAAACGCCCCGGGGCGGAGGTCGCGATCGCCGACGACGCGATGGACGAACTCTGCTCGATGGACTGGGCCGGCAACGTGCGCGAACTCGAGAACACGATCGAGCGCCTGGGCATTCTCTGCGAGGGCGCGCGGGTGACCCTCGACGACGTGCGGTCGGGACGGCGGACCGCCCGACGCCACGAGGGGTCCCTGCCCTTCCTCGCCGACGAAGGCTTCGACCTCGCGCAGGCGGTCGAGAACTTCGAGAACCGGCTGATCGAGGAAGCCCTGCGGCGCACCAAGGGCAACAAGCAGGCCGCCGCGCGCATGCTCGGGGTGAAGCGCACGACGCTCGCTTCCAAGCTGCGACGTCGCGGCGACCTCGACCTGGAGATGGACGAGCCCGAGGACGACGAGGGCGAGGGCGGCGGCGGGACCGGCTCCGGCCGAGGTCGCCCGACGCTCCAGTGACGCCGGCGCGGCGCTCGACCGGAGGGACTGCCATGGCGACGGTTCGCGTGGACACCGACGGCCCGGTCGCGATCGTGACGATCGACCGGCCCGAGGTCCGCAACGCGGTCGACGCGCCGACCGCGGCGGCACTCGCCGAATCGTTCCGCGCCTTCGACGCCGACCCCGCGCTCTCGGTCGCGGTGCTGACCGGTGCCGGCGGCACCTTCTGTGCGGGTGCCGACCTGAAGGCGATCTCCTCGGGCCGGGGCAACGTCGTGACGCTCGACGGCGACGGCCCGATGGGTCCGACCCGCATGCTGCTGTCGAAGCCGGTGATCGCCGCGGTCGAGGGGCACGCGGTCGCGGGCGGGCTCGAACTCGCCGCCTGGTGCGACCTGCGCGTCGCCGCACGGGACGCGGTCTTCGGCGTCTACTGCCGGCGCTGGGGCGTCCCGCTCTGCGACGGCGGCACGGTGCGACTCGTCCGCATGATCGGGCACTCCCACGCGCTCGACCTGGTCCTGACCGGTCGCGGCGTCTCGGGCGAGGAGGCGCTCCGCATGGGGCTTGCGAACCGGCTGGTGCCCCCCGGGAACTCGCTCCCGGCCGCGGTCGAACTCGCGCGCGCGATCGCGGAGTTCCCGCAGCTCTGCATGCGCGCCGACCGGCTGTCGTCCTACCGGCAGTGGGAGATGTCGATCGAGGAGGCGCTCCGGCTCGAGACGCGCGACGCTCTCGAGGTCATCCGCTCGGGCGAGACGGTGGCCGGCGCCTCGCGGTTCGCCCGCGGCGCAGGGCGCCACGGGTCGTTCGAGGACTGACGGCGCGCCGGACGCACGACGCCCGGCGCCCACGAAGGCGCCGGGCGAGCACGCGGCGGGATCAGTGCGCCGGCGTCGGCGGTGCGGCGGCCGGAGAGGCCGCGGGTGGCGTCGAGGTCGCGCGCAGCCACGCCACGATCTCGCGAGCCTGCGCGTCGGTGAGACGCGCCGAGAAGTGCGGCATCGCCGACCCGTTCTTCGCGAGCATGTGCCAGATCTTGCCGCGCAGGTCCTCGGCGTCGTGCTTGCGGAAATACGCCCGGTCGAACACGACGGGCGGGCGGTCGCCCTCGGCCGCGATCACGGTCGAGCCGCGACCGTCCTCGCCGTGGCAGCTCGCGCAATACGTGCCGTAGAGCTCGTGCCCCGGTGAGAGCGTGCGCAGGAACGGCACGAGCACGCGCAGATCGTCGTCGTCGAGGCCCGGGATCGCGGGCATGGCGTTCTTCCCGTGGCGCGCGAGCAGCGCGAGCTGGCGGTCGCTCACCGAGCGCTGGAACGCGGGCGAGGACAGGTCCCGCGGGGTCCTGCGCACGCCGGGCGGCAGGCTCGCGGTCGGGGCAACGCGGCCGAACGGGCCGTGACAGACCTCGCAGCGGTCGAGGTAGACCTCGTTGCCGCGTTCGACGACCTCCCAGTCGATCCCGGGGAGGCGGCGCATCCACTGCGCGATCTGCTCGGTCTCCCTCGCGCGGAGCCGCATCGCCTCGGGGTCGACGTCGACTCGCAGAGAGTGCCCGTCGCGAATCTTGCCGACCAGCTCGTCGTCGGCATGGGCCACGACGAAGCCCGTACGCAAGTCGCGCGGCGGGCGGGCGAAGAATTGCGCCTCGGGGCCGTCGCCGCGGCCGCCGGGCCCGTGGCAAGCGGCGCACTTGCGCTGGAAGAGGGCCGAGCCGGCGTCGATCGAGGCGTTCGACGAGGGGACGGCCGCGGCAGCCGCGGCGGGGGCGGCC
>JAGWVP010000095.1 GCA_018970825.1 bacterium
CCGGCCCCTCGCCCGCGAGCGTGGAGCGAACGAAGGCGAGTCGCGCCACACAGGGTGCGACGAGCCCTCGACGCAGGCTCGACCTGGCGCCTGCGCACCAAATCGCGACCACGGCGACCGCGGCGACCGCGAGGACGTCGCGGGCTCGCTGCGGCCAGCGGGCCGAGATCGTCCGCAACGCCCACGCTCCCGTCACGAGGACGACGCCCACCGCGACGGTCGAGGTGTGCGGCCGGATCATGGGGTGCGGGATCCGGGTCGGCGCGTCCGCCAGGATCGGGAAGACGGCGAGACCGAGGCAAGCGAGAAAGGTGAACCACTTCGCCGCGGTCTCCGCCGCGGTCGCTGCCGAGCGACGCGCGTCGAGCACGGCGGCGACCGCGACGAGAGCCGTCCACGCCGTCATGATCCGCAGCGACCACGCGATCGTCCGCCCGCCCAGCACCCGGACGCGCTCGAAGGGATACGGGAACGACCAGAGCTTGAAGGCAGGCCAGTAGTGTCGCGGGTCGAGCGCGATACGCAGGGCCGCGAGCGGCGAGTTCAAGAGGGTCATCGCACTCTCGCCCCTGTCGTAGCCCGACTGGTTCTTCGCGTGCAGGCTCGCGAGGTTCCACTTGTAGAGAGCCACCGACACGACGAGCGCCGCGACCATGAGGAAGAGCAGCGACCACGACTGCCGCCGGCGGCGCGGCCCGTCGGCGAGCACGACTGCGACCAGCGGGACGAGGCCGAACATCGCGACCCCCTGGTGGATCTGCATCACGACACAGAGGCAGGCGAACGCCGCTGCGAGCCTCGGCCAGGAGGCGACGGCGGAGTCGGCGTGACGGGGAACGACCAAGGGAAAGGCCGCGAGCGCGACGAGCAGGCTGCTCGCGATCGAGAACGTGCCGACCGAGTAGCCGGCGTAGGACCAGAACGGCCCCTGCGCGAAGATCGCGAGCACGAGCAGCGTCGTCGCGACGGGGGCGCGGAAGGTACGGTCGAGCAGCCGCCGCGTGACCACGGCGGTGATCGCGAGGATCACGACGAGCGTGAAGCGCACGAGCCGGAGGCGGACCGGGACGTCCGCGGCGAAGGCGAACGGCAGGTTCCAGAGGAAGCCACCCAGCCAGCGGCCGCTCGAGCTCCAGATCTTGGCGCCCCACACGAGCGGGGAGTGGATCGGCCAGCGCGGCGCCCAGCCGATCAGGAGCGTCTCGTCATTGATCGCGTAGTCGGACGTGAAGGCGTGGGAATAGAGGAAGGGGAGGACGAGGAGGAGGACGGCGTCGGGGAGGAGATTCGGGAAGCGCGATGCCGCGGGGGCCGCGGGTGTCGCCGGGGGGCGAGGCATGGAGAGGCCGTAGCCGAGGGGGTGGCGGGGGACCACGAGTCGTCGAAGCCGGCGAGCCTCGGGTCCGCGTCGGCGCTCCCCTCGCAGGAGTCCGTCGGCGCCGGGGAGCCCCTTTCGCCGGCTCTCTCGTTGACCCGGGCCGACCCGGAGGCGATTCTCCCGGCGTGTCGGATCCCTTCGTTCACCCGACCGCCATCGTCGAGCCGGGTGCGATCCTCGGGCCGGGCAGCCGGGTCTGGCATTTCTGCCACGTGCGCAGCGGCGCGGAAATCGGCGCAGACGTCTCGCTCGGCCGCGACGTGTATGTCGACGGGGGCGTGCGCCTCGGCGAGGGCTCCCGCGTGCAGAACGGCGTCAGCATCTACGCCGGCCTCACGATCGGGCGCTTCTGCTTCGTGGGCCCGCACGTCATCTTCACGAACGACGCGCGCCCACGCGCCGGAAACAGGCGCTGGACGATATCGCCCACGGTTCTCGAGGATGGCGCGGCGATCGGCGCGGGATCCGTGATCCGCTGCGGCGTGACGGTGGGACGCTACGCGATGATCGGGGCGGGCACCCTGGTGACGCGGGACGTCGAGCCCTTCCGGCTCGTGGTCGGGCGCCCGGGGCGAGCGGTCGGCGTCGTCTGTGCCTGCGGCCAGTCGTCCCTCCCCGAGGAGGCCGAACCCGAGGCGCGGATCGGCGAGTGCTGCCGGGAGCTCATGACGCCCGCCTCGCTCGCGGTCGCGCACGAGAACGTGGCCGCGCTCGCCGCGGGACGGGGCTGACGACGGGGCCGCCGTGACGCCCGCACGCGGGCTCGCCTACGTCGTGCCGTTCCACGCGGACGTGGCGCGGCTGCACCGGACGATCGAGTTCCTGCGCGCCGGACGCGAACGGCACGGGATCGCCGAGGTCCTCCTGTGCCACAACGGCCCCGCGCTGCCCGCCGAGGTCCAGGCAGGACTCACCCGGACGCTCGACCCGTCGTTCGAGCGCCTTCTCCACGTCGATGCCCCCGGGGTCGGTGCGGGATACCGCCTCGGGATCGAGAACGCGGGCGCGGAGTCGATCGTCCTCTCGGCGAGCGACCTGCCCTTCGGATTCACCGACGTCGAGGGCTGGCGCGAGGAAGAGCGTCGCGCGGGTCGTCGGATCCCCTTCGCGATCGGCTCGAAAGGCCACCCGCGGAGCCGACTGCGCGGTCGACCCCTCTCACGACGCGTCGCCACGCTCGCCTTCCTCTGGCTCCGGCGCGCGTTCCTCGGGCGGCTCACGCCGCTCGACTCGCAGGGAACCTTCCTCGGCGACACGTCGCTCTTCTCCTCGCTCGCGCGCGAGGCGCCGAGCGACGATTGGGTCTTCACGCTCGAACTCGCGACCGCCTGGACGCGACGCACGGGCGAGCGGGCGACCGAGGTCCCGGTCACGCTCGTCGAGGAGGGACACGAGTCTTCCGTCTCGCTCGCGAGCGACGGCCTGCGCCTGCTGCGCGGGCTCGCCCGGGTCAGCGCGGGGAGCCGGTCCGGGTAGCGACCGCGAACGGGCGGAGGTCGTTCGCGCGGGTGCGATCGCTCGCGGACGCGGCCATCACGGCGAGGATCGCGGCCCGGGCGGCGCGCGCGGTGCCGGAGCGCTTCGTCATCGGTCGACCCGGTCGGTGAGCTTGCGGATCTCGCGCACGGTCGCGCGGAGGCTCTTCAGACGACGCTCGAAGCGCTCGTGAAACGCCTCGGTCCGACGCCGGATCCTCTCGGTCGACCGCGCGGTCTCCTCGGCCAGCTTGGCGAGCTCGGAATCGAGGTGCGCGTCCCGTCGCTCTCGCCCGCGGGCGTCGAGGATCGCGGCGACGAGGAAGGGGAGCAGGAGGGTCGGCATGGTGAGGGCGCGTCCTCTCATCCCGGCCGTCCCGAGTGCGACGGCCGGCAGGGTGGCGGGCGAAGCGAGACGTAGGGGAGCCGATGGACAGCCGTTGTCGGGGGGCGGACGCGTGCCGCGGTGCCGGCAGACCGCCCCACGGCGTGCAGGGCGAGGACGACGCTCGTGGCGGCGGAGCGGGATCGCCGGTCGGCCGACCGTCAGCGCGCCCGACGCGACGGCGCCCGTCCGGGCGGCACGCGCGAAGGCGAGTCGCCGGCACTCCCGGTCGCGGTCGGGACCGCCGCCGCGTCGGCGGTCGTCGCGGCGGTCGGGCTCGTCGTCGAGCCCGTCGCCTGCGCGGGGAGCGAAGCCGGCAGGGGTGCCCCGCCGAGCGGCTGCAATTGCGTCGCGACCGAGGGGACACCCGCGACCGGGGTCGCGGGAATCGCGTCGCGCGCGACGCGGTCGCTCGCGACACCGCGATCGCGCAGGGCGCTCTCGACCGCCGCGAGTCGAGCCTCGGCCAACGCCCGCAGGGCCGGGGCCGCGGCTGCCGGCTGCTTCGCGACCGCCTGATCGAACGCCGCCCGGTCGTCCTTCGAGAGCTCCGCCGTCTCGCCCCGCGCACGCGCCTCGAGCCATGCCCCGATGCGCTCGCGCTGGTCGGTGTCCGCGGCGAGCCGCCGGAGCGGCCCCTCGGACTTCCAGGCCTCGACGACCGACTGCTCGCGCAGCACGCGGGCGTCTTCCTCCGAGGGCGCCGCGGAGAGGCGCACGCCGAGTCCCGGCCGCGAGGCCAGCAGTTCGCCGACGCGATCGATCATCGCGCGGCCCGACTCGGTCGGCACGTCGCGGCCTGCCGCGAAGGCGACCGCGGCAGGTCCCTCGGCTCCCGCCGCCCCACCCGACCCGCCCGCCCCGCCGCCGCCCGCGCCGACGATCGAGCCCAGCATCTTGAGCGGCGAGAGGATCGCGCCCATCAGGGCCTGGCGCAGCGCGCTCGCGACGATCGAGGCGACGTGGACCTGCGCCCCGCCGCTCTCGTCGACGGTGAACGGCACGCCCAGGCTGATGTCGCCGCGCACGTCGCGCAGCAGCGCCATCGCCGTCTCGACCGGCATGCCGAAGGTCTGCTGGAAGAGCGAGGCCCCGTCGGCACCGGCGAGCTTCAGCCGGTGGAGGGTCACGTCGTTCGAGACCGTCCAAAGGTTCCGGTTCTCGCGTGCGACCGACGAGATCGTGAGCGCGCCCTCCGCGATCGAGTAGGCCGAGGCCGCGGCCACGTAGGGGTTGAAGGGCGCGATGGCGAGGCCGTCCACGTTCGTGCGGATCACGCTCGCGCCGGGCGCGAGCTCGCCGTCGATGCGGACGCGTCCGCGACCGGGAAGCGTCATGTCGAGCTTCAGCGGTCGCGCGGACGGACCGGGGATGCGGACCTGCCGCGCATCGAGCTCGATCGGGTCGACGATCGTCGCGACGGCGGGGGTGAGCGTGCGATCGACGAGGTCGAGGCGACCGCCGGAGACGCGGATGGCGTCGGCGCGCAGGGAGAAGGCTGGAGGGGGGGCGGGGGGCGTGGCGGTGGTCGCGGTCGCGCTCGTGGGCGTGGTGGTCGTGGGCGTTGCAGCGGCGGTCGTGGGCGTGCGCGTGGTGGTCGTGGGCGCGGCAGCGGTGTTCGTGTCCGCGGCGGTTGCGGTCGCCGTCGTCGCGGCGGGCTCGGCTGGGGGGGATTCGCTCGTGGGCACGCCTGCGGGGGCGGGAGCGGCGGCGGCGGTGGGCGATCCTCGCTGGGCGGTCGCGACGTTGGCGGCCGACGGCGGAGTCGCGGGAGCGGGGACCTTCGGGGCGACGGCGGCGGCGCCCTGGCCGCCACGCTCGCCGCGGCGGCCGGTGCGGACCGACTCGATCCGGCCCCCCGCTTCCGCCGAGCGGGCGGACGCGGGGGGCTCGCCGGAGAGCGACACGTCGGGCAGGACGAAGCCCGCGAGGGTGCGCGTCGCACGGACCGCGGGGCCGTCGAGCCGGACGTCGCCGAGAGCGACCTGCAGCGGTTGGGCCGCCGCGCCGGGCGGGAGACCGCCCAGCGAGCCGGGCAGGACGACGTCGGTCGCAGGCACGGCGAGAGCGCGGGCGGCGAAGGAGAAGTCGCCGCCGTCGCCGCGAGCCGCACGCGGCGACGCGATCTCGAGCAGACCCGAGGCATGCAACGCATCGGCGGTCGCGGACGGTGCGGCGTCGGCGAACACCCCCGGTGCGAGGACCTCGTCGAGTCGCAGCAGGATCGCGTCGGCGACGGCGCGCAGCTCGCGCCCACCCGCGGTCTTCGCCTCGAGGCCGCGAATCTCGAGCTTCGCATCCATGCGTGCGACGTTCGGAAGCGAGGAGCCGACGCGGCGCGCGGGGCGCTGCGGAAGCAGGCGCGGTGCGGGCGTCGACGGCGAGGCGATCGCGCGCCCGGACGGACCGCCGGAGCGACGCGGGGAGACCGAGCCGGGGCGCTGCGCGGGTCGCGCGGCCGGTCGGGCCGCCGAACGCGGCTTCGACGCGACGGGGCCTCGCGCCGACGCGCGAGCGGTCGACGCGACGGGGATCACGCGGAGCGGCCGGGACGAAGCGAGAAGGACGAGGCCGGGTGTCCGGCCCGGGTCGAGCGCGGCGGCCGGCGCGGGAGGGGCGGGCTTCGCGGCGTCCGCGGGAGCCGGCCCCGCCGCACCCTCGCCCGGTTCCGGGTTTGCCGCGGGCGCGAGCGAGTCGGAGGTGGCTGCGTCTGCGGCCGGCGTCGTCTCCGGAGCTGCGGCGTTCGCGGGCGGAAGGGTTGCCGCTCCCCTGGTCGCAGCCCCCCTGCCCGCTCCGGGCGACAGCGGGACGAAGACGTTCGCGAGCGCGAGCTCGAGATCGCGGGCGGTCGCCTCGGCGGCTCCCTTGCCGACGGCACCGCGCAGGCCCGTGCCGCGCAGCGTGAGGTCGCCCTCCACGCCGTCGCCGACCGCGGGCGCGCCGCCGGTCGACGCCTCGTCGGCGGGGCCGAGTGCCGCGAGTCGCGCGGGCACGCGGAGCGAGGA
Organism: bacterium; assembly: GCA_018970825.1. Lineage (GTDB taxonomy): Bacteria > Desulfobacterota > Binatia > UBA12015 > UBA12015 > REEB422. The sequence continues at coordinate 6,244 of JAGWVP010000095.1, forward strand.
GGCAGCGAGCCGCAGCGACTTGCCGGCGACGGCGAGCGGTGACGCGCCGCCACGATCGAAGGCCGCGTCCGCGAGCTCGACGTCGAGATCGCCGTCGATCGAGGCGCCGGGCTGCGGCGGCGGGCCGACGACGCCGGGCAGGTCGAGGCGCGCGACCCGCAACGCCATCGAGCCGAGCGAAAGCTTCAGCGGATCCGTCCCGGCGGGAGTCGCACGCAGGCTCGCGACGTCCACGCTGCCCGCGATCCGAACCCGGTCGACCGGCGCGTCCTCGCCGTCGCGCGCGGGCAGTCCCGCCGCGATCGCGAGGTCGGAGCGCAGGGTGCCGGAGCCGACCACGTCGTTCGGGAGCGCGTCGGTGATGGCGAACAGGGGCGCGAGTTCGACGCCGTCGATCGCGAGCCTTCCGCCGAAGGCCGGGTCGGCGACGCGCAGCCGGCCGTCGACGACGACGCTGCCGTTCGCGACGGCGAGCGTGAGCTTGGCGGGCGAGATCGTCGCGGCATCGCTCGCGAGAGGGCCGGCGTCGAGCGTGGTCGCGACGTCGACCGGGGGGCGGCCGCCCTCGGAGAGCTTCACGATCGAGTTCACGATGCGGGCTTCCTCGACGCGCCAGGTCCAGGGCTTCGGCTCGGGGGCGGCGGGCTTCTTCGCGCGGGAGGTCTTCGGCGCGACCGGCGTGGGCGTCGGCGACGGCGACGGCTCGGGCGACACGGTCGGCGTCGGCGAGGCGTTCGCGGCGTTCGCGGCTTGCGGTCGGGCGCCGGCGGACTTCGCTCCGGACGCGAGCACCGGGAGCATCTCGTCGTCGTCGAGCTTGACGCTCACGACCGCGCCGTCGAGTTCGACCTTCTTCACCTTCGCGTCCTGCGCGAGCAGGTCGAGCGCGTCGAGTTCGACGACGAACGACTTCCACGCGGCGGCGACGTCCTCGCCGGGCACGGCGACCGAGACGTCGGCGAGCGCCGCGCGGCCGCGGAGCAGGTTCTTCGATCCCGGGTCGAGCTCGTAGTCGAGGTCGAGGTCGAGCGCGCCGCTCAGGTCGCTCCAGCCGACGTCGGGGACGTAGACACGCGCGTGGCGGAGCGGCAGCGCACGCGCGGTCGCCTTCAGGGCGAGCGCGGGCTCGTCGTCGACCATGCGCAGCGTCCCGTCGACGTCGATGGTGCCGTTCTCCAGCGCGATCGCCGCGTGGACGCGCGAGGGGCCGCCGTAGACGTCGGGCGAGATCGCGAGGTCGTCGATCGCGATGCGGCCCACGTGGATCTCGATCGGCTCGGCGTCGGCGCCCATCATCGCGTCGCGGAATCGCAGCCGGCCGTCGGAGAGCTCGAGGCGGTCGAGTCCGAACTTCCAGGACGAGGGCTCGACCGCCGCGTCGGGCTGCTCGGGCTCCTCGGCGACCGGGAGCAGGCCGAGCAGGTTGATGTCGCCGGAGGCGAGGCGCTCGGCCTCGACCTGCGGAGCCTCGATCTCGACGGCGCGGAGGAGGACGGTCTTCCGCAGCAGTGGGAGGTAGCGGAGGCCGAGACCGAGGCGTGCGATGAAGACGAGGGGCGCGGCGTCGGCCGTCGCAGGGCGGATCGCGACCTCCTTCAGGTCGACGTGGCCGCGCCAGAGGGCGAGATCGACGTCGCCGACGGTGACCTGGCCGTGGATCGCGGACGCGGCGTTGGACTCGACGGCGCGGCGGACGATCTCGGGGAGGGCGACTCGGAAGGCGACGAGGATCGCCGGAACGAGAAGCCACCAGCGCGACCAGGGGCGCTTCGCGGGCGTGGACGCGGGTGGCTCGACGGCCTCGGAATGCTCGGCCATGGGACGTGGACGCTCGCAGCGGGGCGTGGTGGTGTCAATCGAGGGGGTGCTTGCGGGTACGGAGAGAGCGCACGGTGGCGCGGGGTCGACGTCCTCGTGTCGATCGCGTCCGCGCTCTCAGGCACGCGTCGCCGCGCATGCACGGCGGAAGACCTCGATCTCGTCCGCGTCCCACGGCGTGCCGTCGGGATGGAGCAGGTCGTGGTGCCAGCGGCCGTCGGCGTAGAGCGACTCGAAGCGCGGCCACGGCAGGTGGGTCTGGGTGCGGCCGTTCACGAGTCCCCAGTGGAAGCAGCCGACGCGCTGCTCGACGAACCACGGCAGGTGGGTCTCGGCGCGCGATCCGAGCCCGCGCGCGAGCCACTCGGTGCAGAGGATCGGTCGTCCGGTCGCGCGCAGCCGATCAACCTGTGCCGCGACCATTTCGAGCGGCAGGTAGCTGTGGAAGCTCACGACGTCGGAGAGGTCGAGGAGCTCGCGCTCACGCTCTTCCCACTGGAGACTCCAGATCGCGGCGGTGAGCGGCTGCGACGCGCCGACCGCGCGGGCCCAGGCGAAGGCGTCGCGGGCGAGCGACATCGAGTGCGGCCAGAGCGGGTCGGCGGGGTCGGTCGGAGGCGTGAACGGGAGCGCTCGCGCGGCGGATTGCTCGGCTAAGTCGCGCGGGACGAAGACGAAGTCGTTGCCGGGCTCGTTGTAAACGTCCCAGGCGAGGATGCGGTCGTCGTGTGCGAAGTGAGCGACGACGTCGCGGACGTAGCGCTCGAGCGCGGGGCGCTCGGAGGGGTCGCGCACCATGGCGCGGCCGGGGCTCGCGGCTGCACCGCTGTTGTGGATGCCCGGGATCGGGTCGGCCTGCGGACCCAGGTAGGGCTCGAGTCCGGAGAACGAGCAGTCGTCGAAGAGGCAGAGCATGGTGCGGAGACCGCGGCTCGCGGCGGCGCCGAGGAAGCGGTCGATGCGCGCGCGCAGGCCGTCGGGATCGTCGCGCCAGACGAGCCACTGCAGGTTCGTGCGCAGCGAGTCGAAGCCGATGTCGGCTGCCCAGGAGAGCTCCTGCTCGATCGTGGGAAGGTCGAAGGACTCGCGCTGCCAGA
>JAGWVP010000096.1 GCA_018970825.1 bacterium
TCGCTCTCGCGGAGCCTCGATGCGTCGGCCGCCGCCTGCTCGACGAGCACGGCCGCGTTGAACTCGGCGTTCTTCGAGAGCGCAGCCGCCTCGCGCAGGGACGAGACGGCCTCGCGCCAGGCACCGAGGTCCTCGTCGCGGAGTTCCGCGAGCTCGCGCACGCGTCCTGCCGACGCGCGCAGCAGCTCGCCCGCTCGCAGCACGAGGCGGTGGGCGTCCCAGCGCGCGGCCGCCCGCAGGCGCTCGACGCGCGCGCGGTCGTCCTCGCGCCCCCGCTCGGCCCGCGCATGGTCGTCGAGCAGGCCGTCGATCGCGGGCAGGTCGGCGAGGAACGCGTCGATGCGCCCGAGCCGCTCGCGGGCCCGGTCCCGCTCGGTGGCGCGCGCTGCGCGCAACGCCCCGCCGGGCGTGAGACCGCCCTGCACCCGGACCCGGTCGGCGACCCGCGCGAGGTCGATGCCGGAGAGACGTCCGCGGATCGCTTCGAGCCAGCCGTGCCCCGACTCGAGTGCCGCGTCGCCGTCGCGCACGACGAACAGCCGCGCGAGAGAGGGATGCTCGTGCAGCAATGCCACCAGTGCGCCGCCGTCCGCCGGCTCGAGCTCGAGGCGGACCCCGCCCTCGTCGCCGCGTCCGCGCTCGCCCGCGTCGAGCATCCGGCGGGCACCGGGCCGGACGAGGCCGCGCAGCCCCGCGAGGATCGCGTCGATGCAGGAGGTCTTGCCGGCCTCGTTCCCGCCGTGGACGAGCGTCAGCTCCCCGGGCTCGAGCTCGAAGGAGGCGAGTGGCCCGACGTCGCGGATCGAGAGTCTTCGGATCCGGATGGTCACCGGGCGCTCAGGGCAGCGACTCGAGAAAGGCGCCGAGGCCGATCCGCAGGGCCTCGGCGCGCAGGCGAGGGTCGGCGCCGGCCGCGTCCGCGCGACGCCCGAGCCGCTCGACGAACTCGGCGACGACCGGGGAGCGCGACAGCGCCTCGAAGCTCGCGGCCGCGAGCTCGAGGACCGGTGCGTCGCCGACCGGCGTCCCGGGGCGCGAGGGGCCCGTGTCCGGGAGCGCGCGGGAGAACGCCGCCGTCGCGCGCGCGCGGAGCTCGCCCTCCGCCACCAGGGACACGCCGGAGAGTCGGGCGATCACCCGTGCACGCGGGTCCGCGGCCGCGGCCGCGGCCGCGCGGCCTGCGAGGCGTTCGATCGCCTCGTCCTCGCCCCCGGGTGCGCACGACTCCTCCACCCGTTCCCAGAACGGGACGTCGAGCTCCCGTGCTTCGAGCGAGACGACGCCGCCTCCGCGCTCGACGCCGACGAGCAGGACCCGTCGCGGCCCGGTCTCCTTGCGGCTCGTGGCGACGGGCGAGCCCGCGTAGGAGACGAGATGCGCGCCGGCCCGACGCACGAGGTCCGCACCGCCGTGGAGGTGGCCGAGGGCGCTCCAGGCGAAGCGCCGCAGGAGCTCGGCCGCGGAGGCGGGCATGTAGGCGCCTTCCTCCCCGTCGCCTGCGAACGACGCCGCGGCTCCGTCGATCACCGTCGCGTGCGCGACCAGGATCGACGACGTGGTGTCGCCGTCGAGGCCGGCGAGGCACTGCGCGACGGTCCGCCCGTGCTGGTAGGGCAGTCCGATCACGTCGAGCCCGCACACCGTCGCGCGGTGGAACGGGCGCCGCGAGAGCACGACGGCGTTCGGGCCGAAGTCGGCCGCCGCGCCGTAGGCGTCGACGTCGTGGTTCCCCGGCACGAGCACGACCGGGCGCGGTGCCGCGGCCTCGACGAGTTCCCGCACGAAGGCGCGCTCTTCCACGGCGTCGCGCGAACGGTCGAAGAGGTCGCCGGCGATCGCGATCGCGTCGGCACGGTACTCCGAGGCGACTGCGAACGCCCGCGCGAGCGCCTCGCGCCGCTCGGGGCGGTCGGGCCGCAGGTGCACGTCGGAGGTGAGTAGCCACAGGACGCGCGACATCGCCGACGGTCGTACCACCGCGCGACCGCCGTCCCAACGGCGGGGCGCCGGCTGCACGCTGCGTCCGCGCCTCGCGTCAACGCAGCGCGATGCGCTCCGGCGCGGCGAGGCCCCACACGGTCGGCCGGAAGTCCACGAGCCGTCGACTCGACGCGACCGCGAGCTTCTGGCGGACGGTCTCGAGGAACGGCAGTTCCTCGTGGAGGATCCGCTGGATGCGCCGGTAGGGGACGGCGCGCTTCTCCGGGTCGAGTTCCGCGCTGCCCTCGTCGAGGAGGCGGTCGATCTCGGCCTCCCACGGCGTCGCCGGCGTCTCCTGGCGCGGGTTCCAGAGGTGGAGATTGCCGCTCGAGCGCAGGAAGTTCGCCCCGTTGTTCGGCTCGATCGAGCCGGTGAAGCCGATCAGGATCGCGTCCCAGTCGAAGGTCGATTGCAGTCGCTCGACGAGCGACTGGAACGACTGGGGCCGAAAGTTCACCTTGATGCCGAGCGCCGTCCAGTCCTCGCGAAGGATCGAGCACATGCGCTCGCGCAGGAAGTTGCCCGCGTTGGTCGCGAGCGAGAACTCCACCCGGTGGCCGGCTTCGTCCTCGCGCCAGCCGTCGCCGTCGCGGTCGGCGTAGCCGGCCTCGTCGAGCAGCCGGCCGGCGAGCGCCAGGTCGTACTCGGGCTCCGGGATGTCGGGGTCGTGGTAGAGCCGGTTCGCCTCCGCGACGTAGGCCGTCGCGGGTGCGCCGAAGCCGTAGAAGATCGTCTCGATCATCCCCTGCTTGTCGATCGCGTGGGACAGAGCGCGCAGGAAGCGCTTGTCGGTGAACCAGCGAAAGCGAGGGTCGGACACGTTCTCGACGGCGGTCCGGCCGCCGTAGTGGCGCGGGTTGCGGTTGAACGCGACGAACAGGTTGCCCGGATCGGTGCCGATCTCGTCGACCCGGATCCCGAGCGCGTCCGCGCGATCCCGCAGGTCGGCGATCTCCTCGGGGCGAGGCGAGTACCAGGACGTCTGGCCGGAGAGGAAGCGCAGGCTCTGCGCGTTCTGCTCGGGGACGATCAGGATCGTCTTCCCCTCGACGCGGGGCAGGGGGCGCCCGTCGGGGTCGCGGCGCCAGTAGTCGGGGTTGCGCTCGTACTCGATCCACTGCGCCGGCACGTAGCCCTTCATCCTGAAGGGACCGGTCCCGACCAGCTCCGCGGGCCTCGCGTCGATGCCCCAGCGCCGCCCGAAGCTCCCGTCGGCGAGCGAATCCCCGAGCACGTGCCGCGGCAGGATCGGCACCTCGACGGCGGCGAGGAAGGGCGCGAAGGGTCGCGGCATCGAGAAGCGGACGGTTCGCGCGTCCGGGGTCGAGACGCGGATCGGCCGGCCGTCGACCGTGAGCGCGAAGCGGGCACTGTTCGGGAAGCGCTCGTCGAAGATCGCCTCGAAGGTGAACGCCACGTCGTCGGACGTGAAGGGGCGTCCGTCGTGCCAGCGCACGCCGTCGCGCAGGCGGAAGGTGCAGTCGCGCCCGTCGGCGCTCCACTCCCAGCTCTCGGCGAGCACCGGCTCCGGCCGCGTGGTCACCGGGTCGGTCCGGAGCAGCCCCTCGAACACGTCGGCGAGCGCGAGGCTCGAGGTCTGGTCGGTGACGAGCACCGGGTTGAAGGTGCGTGGATCGCTCGCGGTGGCGGTGACGAGGCGTCCCGCCGGGGCGCGGCTGCCGGCCTCGATCGGCGTCCCGCCGCTGCACGCGCAGGTCGCGAGGCCGAGCACGAGCGCCGCGGCCGCGAGACGCCCGTGCGCAGGAAGCCTCACGAGGCGCCCCCGCCGGCTTCTCCCGGCTCGACGAAACGAAGTTCGCGGACGCCCGCCGGGGTCGGGATCGAGAAGGCCGCTGGATCGATCGCCGGGTTCGGCTCGACGCCGGAGCAGCGCAGCACGGCCTCGCTTCCGCGTGCGGCGATCTCGACCCGCCGAGCGACGGGGCCGGCCGGGGAGCGCTCGAAGTCCCCGAAGCGCGCGCGCAGCACGAGTTCGCCCGCGATCGTCGAGCGCTCGTAGAGGACCGGCACCCAGGCACCGTCCGCGGCGGCCGGGTGAGCGAAGCCGACGACCACCAGTTCGTCGGGGTGATCGCGCACGGTGGCGTGCAGCAGGACCTCGGCCGTCGCCTCGTCGGTCGGGCCGCCCGCCGCCGCCGCCGAGACGCGGGCCTTCGCGAGGTCGAGCGGCGGCACGGGAGGCACGCCGAGCAGGAGTGCGACGACGTCGGCAGGCTCGGCCGCCACGCCGGTCGCGGCGGCGACCGTCCGCAGGTCGGATTCGCCGCGCCACAGCACGCGCTCGCCCGGGGCGTAGGCCGCGATCGATCCGCCGTCGGCGGCGACGACGTAGCCGACCCCGAAGGGGGTGAGCGCCTCCAGCCGGAAGGCCGCCGGCGCGCTCGCCAGCAACGACTGCGAAGCGGACAGGCGCCGTCGGCGGATCTCGCTCCCCTCCGCCGTGTCGACCGTGACCTGCAGTTTCCCGGTCGCACGCAGGCCGCGGAGCGCGCGTCGCCGAGCGGTCGCAACCGCCTCGAGCTCGGCGGGGGAGGGCGCCCCGGCCGGGGCCGCCGGCGGTTCGAGCGAGCGGCGTGCCGCCGCGCATCCGCCGGTCGCGAACGAGGCGAGCAGGACCGCGGCGATCGCGACGCCGGTCGATCCGCGGCGTCCCGTGGGGCGCGCGGAGGACACGCTCAGAGGCTGCGCCCGGACGGCGTCGCGGCGCTCTCGTTGCTGCGGAGCTTCTCCTCGATGCGGGTGCGCTGCGCCGGGTCCTCGGTCTTGTCGAGCGCTTCCTTGTAGACGCGCCGCGCCTCGGGCTCGCGGCCGAGCCGGCGGTAGGCGTCGGCGAGGTGCTCGTTGATCGTCGGGTCGTCCCCGGTCAGTTCCGCGGCGCGCTCGAGCTGCTCGACCGCACGGGTGTAATCGCCGCGCTGGTAGTAGACCCAGCCGAGGCTGTCGATGAAGAAGCCGTCGTTCGGCTGGAGTTCGAGCGCGCGTCGGATGAGCTTCTCCGCCTCGTCGAGGTTTTCTCCGCTCTCGGCGAGCGAATAGCCGACGAAGTTGAGCGCCTGCGCGTTCTCGGGGTTGATCTCGATCGCCTGGCGGACGGTCGCGAGCGCGCCCGCGCGGTCGCCGGTCTCTCCCTGGAGCGCGCCGAGCACGAACAGGTAGCGGTCGTTCTTCGGCTGCGCGGCGACGAGTCTCCGGGCGAGCGCGACCGCCTCGGGCAGTCGCTTCCGGGAGCGCTCGAGCGTCACCATCATCTCGAGGACCTCGATCGAGTCGGGCCGCTCGGCGAGCGCCGCGTCGACGTAGCCGGCCGCCTCGATCACCTCGCCGCGCTTCTGGGCGATGGTCGCGAGCAGCAGCTGCGCCTCGACCCAGTAGTCGGAGGTCTTCGGCGTCTCCCGGAGGTACTTGACCGCCTCGTCCTGCTCGCCCGACTGCGCGTAGAGGACGCCCAGGAAATACGGCACCTTCGGGTTCTTCGGGTCGGAGGCGTAGACGAGGCGGAACTCGTTCTTCGCACGCTCGTACTCGCCCTTCTCGAGGTAGATGAGCCCGATCCGCATCCGCGTCTCGGCGGGGTCGGCGCCGGTGCGCTCGAGTTCGCGGAACTCGCCCAGCGCCTCGTCGAGACGCTTCTGGCCGACCAGCACGGAGGCGAGGCGCTTGCGGGCGAGCTCGTTCTCGGGATCGAGCGCGAGCACCTTGCGGTAGAGATCCGAGGCCTCCTCGGGCCGCCGCTGGATCTCGAGCACGAGACCCAGGTCGTTCATGATGACGGTCGATCTCGGATTGAGCCGAAGGGCTTCGCGGAAGCGCTTCTCGGCCTCGACCGGCCGACCCTCGGCCGCGTGGACGCGGCCGAGATAGTAGTGGCCCATCGCCGAACCGGGATGGCGTCGCACGAGCCGCTCGAGCTCGGCCGTGGCCTCGGCTTGGTGGCCCGTCTTGCTGAGCAGGGCGGACAGGAAGAGGTAGGCCTCCTGGGTCTCCGGCGCCTTGTCGATCACGGCGCGATAGGCGGAGATGGCGTCCTCGTCGCGTCCGCTGCTCGCGAGCGTGCCGGCGAGGAGCATCTGCGCCTCGACGTCGTCGGGAGAAGTGCTGGCGCTCCGTTGCGCCTGCGCGAGGGCCGCGTCGAGGTCGCCCTTCTTCACGTAGAGGGTCGCGAGCTTGCCGCGGATCCGGGTCTCCCCGGGGTCGAGCCGCGAGGCCGCCTCGTACTCGGCGATCGCGACGTCCTCGTCGCCGTTGGCGAAGGCGACCTCCCCGCGCAGGAAATGCGACATCGCCTGGTCTTCGGCCGTGATGCCGAGCCGCGAGGCCGCCTCGGGCGAAAGGGGCGGGCCGAGCCGCGTCGCGGGGGCCGGCGCCTTCGTGCGCAGGGGAGCGCACGCCGACAGGGCCGCCGCGGCGACGACCGGAAGGAGGGCGCGCGCTTTCATCCCGAGTCCACCCGGCTAACACGCCCGCCCCGGGGAACCAAGGCGCCCGGGGGGATCAGGACCGCTCGGGGGGCCGGTTCGCCGCGGCGACCAGCGCCGCCTCGTGGACCCGCGGGACGGGGATCGCGTGCTCGCGGGCGAGCCGCAGGCAGTCCTCGAATTCGGGTGCGGCCCGTTCGGTGCCGTCGGGAAGCGTGACGATCTTCACGCCCACCTCTCCCCAGGGCGTCGCCACGCGGGCGATGCGGCGGGGCAGGGTGAGGCGCGAGACGGCGTGGGAGCGGACGCCGATCGTCGAGGTCTCGCGCAGCACGACGGTCGCCAGTCGGTCGCGCAGCCCGGGCTCCGCCACCACGCGCAGGAGCGTCCCGGGCCGCCCCTTCTTCATGGCGGTCGGCGCGAGCACGACGTCGCGTGCACCCGCCGCGAAGAGCGCCTCGCGAGCCGCCTCCCAGAACTGCGGGTTCATGTCGTCCACGTCGGCCTCGAGGACGATCATCCGGTCGGCGACGAGGCCCGCCGACGGCGCGACGGGAGCGGGGGCCCGACCGTGGTGCGCGTGGCCGTGCCCGTCGTCGTCCTCGGCGCTCCCCGCGGGCTCGCCGACGATCACGCGCAGGAGGTTCGGCCGGTCGTCGAGTTCGCGGTCGCCGGCCCCGTACCCGACCGCGATCGGGACGAAGGGGCCGGGGTCGCCCGGGCGGGCCAGGGCCGCGAGGATCGCCGCCCCGGTCGGGGTCACGAGTTCGCGGTCGCCGTCCCAGGGCAGGACGGGGAAGCCGCGCAGCAGTTCGGCCGTCGCCGGCGGCGGGACCGGGATCACGCCGTGCTCCGAGCGCGCGAAGCCGCGTCCCAGCGGGAGCGGCGACACGTGGATGCGCTCGATGCCGAGGAACTCGAGGCCGATCGCGGTCGCGACGACGTCGACGATCGCGTCGATCGCGCCGACTTCGTGAAAGGCGACCTCCTCGGGGGAGGTCGCGTGGACCTTCGACTCGGCGAGCGCGAGCGCCTTGAAGATCCGCTGCGCGCGGTCGCGGACGCCGGGTGCGAGCGGGGCGCGTTCGAGCATCTCGCGGATGTCGCGGTAGTGACGGTGCGGATGCGCGCGAGGGGGGACTTCTCCGTGCGAGTGCCCGGGACCGTGCGGGTGTTCGTGTCCGTGCGCGTGGTCGTCTCCGCGTGGGTGGTCGTGTCCGTGGCCGTGTCCGTGGGCCGGCACCTGCACGCCCCCGCCGTCGTCGCCGTCGACCAGGACGCGGAACTTCGATGCCCGGATGCCGGAGCGGACGAGGTGGTCGTGGCGCAGCGCGAAGCCGTCCACGCCGAGGGGGGCCAGCCCGGCCTCGATCACCGCGAGCGGTACGCCGAGGTCGAGCAGCGCGCCGACCGTCATGTCGCCCGAGACGCCGGAGAAGGCGTCGAACCACGCGACTCTCAACGCGCGGCCCCGCGGTGGCCCGAACGGCCGCCCCGTCGCTTCGAGGTCGCGCGCTCGGCGTCCTCGACGCATTCCCGGATCAGGCGGTGGTAGTTGGCGACGGTGCCGAATTGCTGGAGGTAGGAGTCGAGGCCGATGAAGGCGCGCAGCAGGAAGACCCGGTGGCCCGGGGCCTTGAAGACGCGCTTCTCGAGCGCGATCGACGCGACCTTCATCCCGCGCTCGACCGAGTCGTACTGCCGGGGATCGTAGTCGCCGACGTCGTCGAGCACCGGGTCGAGGATCGTCTTCAGGATGTCGAGGATCGGGCCGGGATCGTCGCCCGCGTCGATGTAGTCGAGCGTGACGCATGCTCGACCGGCCTCCTCGTCGTCGTGGTCGAGCAGCGCACGCGCGAGCTTCAGGTAGGCCGCGCGGATCTCCTCGGGGAAGATGCGGATCGAGCCGAAGTCGAGCATCGCGAGCTTCGGGTGGAAGGTGACGAGGTAGTTGCCCGGGTGCGGATCGGTGTGCAGGACGCCGAATTCGAGCACCTGTCGCCAGAGTACGCGGAAGTACTTGATCGCGACCCAGTCCTTCAGTTCCTGGTCGACGTGGGGCAGCAGGAACTCGGAGAGCGGGTAGCCCTCGACGTAGGACAGCGTGATCACGCGTCGCGAGGTCAGGTTCTCGTGGCAGTGCGGGATCACGACCTCGTCGTCGTCGGCGAACATCTCGCGGAACCGCTCGAGGTTGCCCGCCTCGTTCTCGTAGTCGAGTTCCTCGACCAGCCGCTCCTCGAGTTCCTGGTAGAGGCCGTCCGAGTCGATCTTCTGCCGCAGGACGTCGCGCCCGATGACGGTGAAGGTCTGCAGCAGCGCCTTCACGTTCTTCAGATCCTGTCCGACGGTCTCGTCGACGCCCGGGTACTGGATCTTGACCGCGACGGGCTCGCCGTCCCGCAGCGTCGCTCGGTGCACCTGTCCGAGCGAGGCGGCGGCGAAGGCCTCGGGCTCGAAGCTCGCGAAGAGCTTCTCGGGCGGCTTGCCGAGCTCCTTCTCGACCTGCTTGCGGATCATCGGGTAGGGCATGGGCGGCACCTGCGACTGCGTCACCGACAGGATCTCGAGGACCTCGGGCGGGAACAGGTCGTGGCGCATGCTCAGCATCTGGAGCAGCTTCATGAAGGCGCCCTTCAGTTCCTTCGAGCGCTCGACGATGAGCAGGGCGTTGCGCAGGTGCGTGTCGAGGGTCTCCTGCTTCTGGCGATCCTCCGACT
>JAGWVP010000097.1 GCA_018970825.1 bacterium
CTCGCCCACGCCGCGCCCGACGCCCACGCCGCGCTGGCCCTACGACTCGCTGCCCGACGGCTCGCTCGACTCGCGCGAGTGGGAGTCGGGCGAGTTCCGGGTCGAGGAGTTCCGCGTCCCGCTGCTCGCGACCACGCTGCGCCTGCCGACGGGACCGGAGATCGCGCCGCGCGAGGTCGTGGCCGACCTCGCCTCCACCTTCCTCGCGGGCGGACCGGCGAAGGGCCTGCCGGTCGTCGTGAGAAGCCGCGTCGTCGAGGACTGGCTCGACCTTCCGGCGCCCTATTCGCGGCTCTCCTTCACCGGCGGGCCGGTGGTCGAGGGGGTGCGCCGCCGGTCGGGGAACGGCACGTCCGAGGAATCGAGCGAGGCCGAGCCGGGCACGGACGGTTCCACCGCCCCCACGGGCGTCTTCCGCCGCGAGGAGGTCCGCCTCGACGGCACCGGTTCGGCACGCGTCGCGATCGCGGGCGTGCCCGCGGTCACCCGGACGAGCGAACTCCAGGTCGAGGCCGAGGTGCGCGACCCCAACGGCGAGAGCCAGACGACCACGTCGAAGGTCCGGCTGTGGCCCACGGCCCGGGTGGTCGGAATCTCCGCCGACGCCGACCCGAGGCATCGGCGACGCGGCACGGCGGAGATCGCGGTGCTCGACACGTCGCTGCGGCCGGTGGCGGGTGCGCGCGTCGACGTCGACCTGTTCACGGAGCGGACGTACACGACGCGCCAACGCGTGGTCGGCGGGTTCTTCGCCTGGCAGAACGTGACCGAGACCCGCCGCGCGGGCTCGTTCTGCCACGGCCGCACCGGCGTCGACGGTCGGCTCCGCTGCCGGCACTCGCTGCCGGAGGGCCACGACTTCGTGCTGCAGGCGCGCACCCGGGACGACGCCGGGCGCGTCGCCACCGCGACGGCGCTGATCTGGCTGCCGGGGAACGACGCGGACTGGAGCCCGCAGACGGACGACGACCGGATGGACGTGATCCCCGAACGCAAGTCGTGGGAGCCCGGCGAGACCGCGCGGCTCCGCGCGGACCTGCCCTTCCGCGAGGCCTCGGCGCTCGTCAGCGTCGCGCGCGAGGGCGTGCTCGACGCGCGCGTCGTCACGCTCGGGCGCGGCGACGGCGGCTTCGAGATCCCGATCCTCCCGTCGTACTCGCCGAACGTCTTCGTCCACGTGCTCGCGGTGCGCGGGCGCGTCGGCTCGATCCAGCCGACCGCGACCCTCGATCTCGGCAAGCCCGCGTTCCGGCTCGGCATCGCGCCGATCGACGTCGGCTGGAAGCCGCACCGCCTCGACGTGCGCGTCCTGCCCGAGCGCGAGGTCTTCCACCCCCGCGAGAAGGCTCGCGTGCGCGTCGAGGTCCGTTCGGCCGACGGCACCCCGCTCGCTCCCGGCGCCTCGGTCTCCCTCGCGGCGATCGACGAGGGGCTCGTCCGCCTGATGCCCAACGGCAGCTGGAAGCTGCTCGAGGCGATGATGAGTCCGCGCCCCGACCGCGTCGAGACCGCGACCTCCATGCTGCACGTGATCGGCAAGCGCCACTTCGGCAAGAAGGCGCGGCCCGACGGGGGTGGCGGCGGCAACAAGCCGACGCGCGAGATGTTCGACACGCTGCTTCTCTGGAGAGGCACGGTCGCACTCGACCGCGACGGGCGCGCCGAGGTCGAGGTGCCGCTCAACGACTCGCTCACCGCCTTCCGCATCGCCGCGGTCGCGGAATCCGGGGTCGACCGCTTCGGCACCGGGGAGGCGTCGATCCGCTCGACGCAGGACCTGATGCTGCTCTCGGGACTGCCGCCGGTCGTCCGCGGCGGCGACCGCTTCGCGGCACCCTTCACCGTCCGCAACGCCTCCGACCGGCCGCTCGACGTGACGGTCCGCGCGCGCGCCGACGGGCTTCCGGCCCCGGATCTCGGCGAGCGCACGATGAAGCTCGGGCCCGGGGAATCGCGCATCGCCACCTGGGACGTCACCGTCCCCGTCGGCATCGACGGCCTCGGCTGGCAGGTGGAAGCACGCGCGAGCGGCGCGCCCTCCGGCGCGGTCGCGACCGACCGCCTCGCGGTCCGCGAGCGCGTGGTGCCCTCGGTCCCGGTGCGCACGCTGCAGGCGACTCTCGCGCAGTGGAGTTCGCCGGGTCCTCTCGTGCAGCCGGTCGCGGCCCCCGCGGGCGCCGTCCCCGGTGCAGGCGGCATCGACGTCGGGATCGCCCCGGGTCTCGGCGCCGGGCTCGACGGCGTGCGCGCCTGGATGCGCGACTATCCCTACACCTGCCTCGAGCAGCGCGTGTCGCGCGCGGTCGCGATCGGCGACCCGGCGCTCTGGAAGGACGTCGTCGGCCGGCTGCCCTCGCTGCAGGACGGCGACGGGCTGCTCCGATTCTTCCCGTCGATGCCGCGCGGCAGCCTGTGGCTCACCGGGTACGTGCTCGACGTCGCTCACCAGGCCGGGCTCGCGCTGCCGTCCGACGTCGAGGACAAGATGAAGTCCGCGCTGCGGTCCTTCGTCGGGGGCAATCTCCGCGTGCCCGACGGCGGCGGCAGCGATCTCGTCCCGCGACGCATGTCGGCGATCGCGGCGCTCGCCGCGGCCGGCGGCGAAACCGGTGCCGACCCGGCGCTTCTCGCCGGAATCGAGATCGAACCCTCGCTGTGGCCGACGCACACGGTCCTCGACTGGTGGCAGGTCCTGCGTCGCACGCCCGCCGTCCCCGACCGTGAAGCCCGCATGCGCGAGGCCGAGGGCGTACTGCGCGCACGCCTCGACCTCTCCGGCACGACGCTCGCGTTCGCCGCCGATCGGCGCGGTCGCTTCGGCGACGGATTCGGCAGCGAGGACGTGGACGCGCTGCGACTCGTCCAGGGCGCGGTCGAGAGCGGCGCGTTCGCCGACGACCAGGGACGGCTCATGCGCGGGGCCCTCGCCCGGCAGTCGAAGGGCGCGTGGCTCGGCACGGTCGCCAACGCCTGGGGCACGATCGCGACGCGCCGCTTCGTCGAGACCCACGAGAAGGAGCCGGTCGACGGACGGACGACGGCGACGCTCGCCGGTTCCGTCCAGTCGGTCGACTGGGCGAAGGAGCCCGGGGGACGCACGCTGTCGTTCGCGTGGCCCGCCGCCGGAGCCGACCTCGCGATCGACCACCGCGGCGCGGGTCGCCCCTGGGCGACGGTCCGAACGCGCGCGGCCGTGCCTCTCGCGGAACCCCTCTCCGCGGGTTTCCGCATCCGGCGGACGGTCGAGCCGATCGAGCGGCGCAGCCCGGACCGCTGGAGCGTCGGCGACACGATGCGGGTGCGCATCGAGGTCGAGGCCGCGGCCGAGCAGGGATGGACGGTCGTCGACGACCCGGTGCCTCCCGGTGCGAGCTGGCTCGCGCGCGGATTCTCGACCGACTCCGCGCTCGCCGCGGCGGGGACCACGCCCGCTCCGGGCTCCTCCCCGACCTTCGAGGAGCGCGCCTTCGAGGGACTGCGCGCCTACTGGGAGTCGATCGGCGCGGGACGGCTGGTCGCGGAGTACTCGATCCGCCTGAACCAGGCCGGGGTCTTCCGCTTGCCGCCGACGCACGTCGAGGCGCTGTACGCGCCCGAGGTGATGGCGGAAGCGCCGATCCTGCCGCTCGAGGTCGTGGAGTGAGTCGAGCGCGACGCGCGCTTCGCACCGTCGCGACCCTGGTCGCGGTCGCGGCCCCGGCAGCGGCGCTCGCGTCCTGGCTCGTGTTCGTTCCCCCGACCCGGGCGGTGCCGAGCTTCGACGAGGTGCGCGCAGGCCACCGCCCCTCCGACCTCCTGCTGCTCGACCGCCACGGCGAGGTGCTCGACGCCCGCCGCGTCGACCTCGATCGCCGACGGCTCGAGTGGACGCCGCTCGATCGCGTCGCCCCGGCCTTGCGGCGCGCGGTCGTCGTCTCCGAGGACCGCCGGTTCGCGGAGCACGGCGGCGTCGACCTGCGCGCGCTCGCCGCGGGTGCGCTCGCGAGGCTTCGCGGCGGCCCGAGGCGAGGCGGCAGCACGATCGCCATGCAACTCGCCGACCTGCTCGATCTTTCGCCGTCTCGTGCCGGCGGGCGGGGCCTCGCGGGCAAGCTCTCGCAGGTCGCGGCCGCGCGCGCGATCGCCGCCTCGTGGTCGCGGGAGCAGATCCTCGAGGCGTACCTCGATCTCGCTCCCCTGCGCGGCGAGGCGGTCGGGGTCGACGCGGCCTCGCGCCTCCTCTTCGGAAAGGCGCCGCACGCGCTCTCCGACGCCGAGTCCGTGACGCTCGCGGCACTCCTGCGGGCGCCGAACGCGTCGCCCCGGGCGGTGCGTCGCCGCGCGGAGATTCTCGCGGCCGACCTCGCTCGCGAGGGCGATCCGGCGGGGACCGCGCTCTCGGGCCCGGCCGGGTCGGCCGCGGTCGCGGCCGCGGTCGAGCGGGCCTGCGCACCGGGCGCCGCGCGCTCCCCGGTGACCCGGGCCTCGCTCGCGCCCCATGCGGCGGCACGCCTGTTGCGCCCGGGCGGTCCGCCCGCGCAGCGCACCACGCTCGACGCGGGCCTGCAGCGCGCGACGAGCGAGATCCTCGAACGGCAGGTCCGCGCGATCTCGCAGCGCAACGTGCGCGACGGCGCCGCGGTCGTCCTCGACGTCGAGAGCGGGGAGATCCTCGCCTGGGTCGGCGGCAGCGGCGCCGCGTCGAGTGCCCGGCACGTCGACGGGGTCACCGCCCACCGGCAGGCAGGCTCGACGCTCAAGCCGATGCTCTACGCGACCGCCCTCGACGAGCGCCGCCTGACGGCGGCCTCCCCGATCGCCGACCTGCCGCTCGAGGTCGCGGTGACCGGTACCGGCGTCTGGCGGCCGCGCGACTACGACCCGCGCTGGCGCGGGCTCGTCACCATGCGCGAGGCGCTCGCGGGCTCGCTCAACGTGCCCGCCGTCCGGACGCTGCAGCTCGTCGGCCCGTCGACCTTCGCGACCGCGCTGCGCCGCATGGGCTTCTCCGGCGTCGACCGCCCCGGGGACCACTACGGGCCCGCGCTCGCGCTCGGCGCGGCCGAGGTGAGCCTGCTCGAACTCGCGAACGCCTACCGCGCGCTCGCACGCGGCGGGCTCTGGACGCCGACGGCCCCGCTCTCGACCGAACCCGGCGGGCGCACCGGCACCCGGGCGACCGGCGCCGGCGAGCGCATCTGGTCGGCCGAGGCCGCGTTCGTCGTCGCCGACGTGCTCTCCGACCGCGACGGCCGCAGCGCCACCTTCGGCCTCGAGAACGCCCTCGCGACCCGGTTCTGGTCGGCCGTGAAGACCGGCACGAGCCGCGACATGCGCGACAACTGGTGCGTCGGCTTCACCCGCCGCCACGTCGTCGCGGTCTGGGTCGGCAACTTCTCGGGCGAGCCGATGCACGACGTGAGCGGCGTCTCCGGTGCGGCCCCCGCCTGGCAGGAGATCGTGGGCCTGCTGCAGGCCGGGCTCGTCGACGAGCGGCCCGCGCCCCCGCCCGGCCTGGTCCGCCGTCGCGTGCGCTTCGGCTCGGAGCCCGAGCGCGACGAGTGGTTCCTCGCCGGGACCGAGCCGGGTTCGCACCTCGTCGAGACCGCCCGTCCGATCGCGCGCATCGAGTCGCCGGTCGACGACGGCGTGTTCGCGATCGACCCCGACGCGCCGTCGGACCGCCAGCGCATCGTGCTCGACTCGAGCGGCGCGCCCCCGGGCGCGTCGTGGCGGATGGACGGCGAGGGCCTCGGGGAAGCCGAGCGCCTCCTCCTGTGGGAGCCGCGCCCGGGGCGGCACCGCCTCGAGCTCGCCGACCCGGGCGGCCGGGTCCTCGACCGGGTCGCCTTCGAGGTCAGAGGCCCGGGCCCGGCAGCGCCCCCGTCGATCCCGCCGTCATCCCGCCGTCCACCGCGATCGCCTGGCCGCTGACGAACGACGCGTCGTCGCTCGCGAGGAAGAGCACGAGGCGGGCGACCTCCTCGGGTTCGCCGATGCGCCCGATCGCGTGGATGCGCCCGATCCTCGCGAGCGCGGCCTCGTCGGCCGAGAAGCCGCCGAGCATCGGCGTGCGGATGATCCCCGGGCAGACCGCGTTCACGCGGATCCCCGAGGGCCCGACCTCGATCGCCGCGGTCCGGGTGAGCCCGACCACGGCGTGCTTGGTCGCGGCGTAGGAGCCGAGCATCGGCGCGCCGGTCAGTCCGGCGACGCTGGCGGTGTTCACGATGCTGCCGCGCGCGGGCCCGGGGTTGGCCATCATCGCGGGCACCGCGTGCTGGATGCCGTGGAGGACGCCCGTCACGTTCACGTCGAGGAGGTCGCGGTGCGCCTGCGGGTCCATCGCGACGAGAGGGCCGTTGCGCTCGATGCCCGCGTTGTTGAACAGCACGTCGAGGCGGCCGTGGTCGGAGACCGCGCGCGCGACGAGCGCGGCCACGTCCTCCGAGCGCCGCACGTCGCAGGCGACGAAGGTGCCGCCGATCTCCCGGGCGAAGGCCGTCCCGTCCTGCACGTCGCCGATGACGACGCGAGCCCCGGCCCGTGCGAACAGCCGCGCGGTCGCGGCCCCGATCCCCGAGGAGCCCCCGGTCACCACCGCCACCTTGCCGTCGAGTCGATTCACGATTTCCCCCTCGGGCCGCGGGCGCGGCTCAGGACAAGAGCAACAGGAGCGCCGCGGCCGCCAGCGCGAGCCGGGCGAAGAAACCGGGCTGGATCACCGCGTGGTCCGACGCGATGCTGCGGACGTTCTCGGGCGCGACCGCGCCCCGGACGACGTCCGAGACGATCGCGGTGCAATCCTCGGCGAGGATCTCCTTGAAGGCACGACCGATCTCGGCGCTCGCGACCGAGGGATCGCCCTTCCAGCTGACCTCCGCCCCGCCGTAGCCGAAGTGCGCGTTGAGCAGCCAGCCGACGCTGCCGGCCAGTTGGTCGGCCGTCTCGCGAAGCGGCGGCACGAGGCCGCCGAGAGCCGCGAGCGGGCGGAACTTCGGCGGCGCGAGCGGGCCGAGCGCGCGGTAGCACGGGTCGACCAGTTCGGGACGGGTCGCGAGCATGAACGAGGTCTCCCATGCGCCCGCGTGCTCGCCGGTCACGAGCGCCTCGCGCTCGCGCGGTTCGAGCGGACGCCCGAGCAGTTCCTCGAGCCGGCCGTTGCGGCCGCCGGTGATCACCCGGTGGAGCACCTGGATGGACGGCGTGACCATCCGGACGCCGAAGCGTCGGCTCGTCCGCCGGCAGGCGTGCTCGATCGCGGCCGCGTGGCGCGGCCCGCCGTGCCCGTTCGTGACGACGACGGTGCCGAAGCCCGCGCGCGCGAGCGAGGCGCCGTGCCCGACCAGGACGCGATGGAACGCGCTCGGCCGCACGTCCATCGAGCCGCGCAGCGGCAGTTCGTCGGTCCCCAGGGTGAGCGGAGGGAAGACGGCGACGGTCCAGTCGGGATGGGCGTCGCCGAAACGGCGCGCGGTCTCCTCGGCCATCCACTGCGCCATCGCCACGTCCTGCACGATCGGCAGGTGCGGCCCGTGGACCTCGAGACCGCTCACGGCGAGGAACGCGATCGACCGGTGGCGGTCGAGCCGGCGGATGCGGTCGTAGGTGAGCTCTTCGGCCCGGACGAGCGGCATGTCGGGGAATCCTCCGGTGAGCGGACGGCGTGCCTAGCGGATGCGGTAGACGGGGTTCGGCAGCTTGTAGAAGCGCTCGCCGAAACCGCCGGCGAGGTCGGTCTCCTGGTCGCCGATCACCGCGACCACGTTCCAGCCCTCGTTCAGGAGCTTGCGACGGGCGCCCGCCTTGAAGTCGGACGAGCTCGGGTACTTCGCGTCCTTCGGCGGACCGATCACCTCGGTGAACTCGTATCCCTGGTCGCGCAGGTTGCGGCGCGTCGCCTCCATCAACTCGGGCGGTCGCGTCACGACGAAGAAGACGGCGACGCCGAGTTGGCGTGCGCGCCGGGCGAGCGCCAGCACCGGGCGCACGGCCTGCGCCTTCCCCGACTTCTGCCACTCGCGCAGGCCGCAGGGGCCGTGCTCGAGGTCGCAGGGTCCGTCGACGATGCGGGCCCAACGGTTCGCGCGGAGCGCGGGCCAGTTCGAAAGCGCGGTCTCGTCCACGTCGAGCACGATCGCGGGCTTCGACACCGCCTTCGCCCGCTCCTCGATCCAGCCGCCGGCCTGCGCGGTCACCGAGGCGACCTCCGCCTCCCAGCGACCCGACTTGATCCAGGCGTCGATCGCCGCCTGCGTGTCCCAGAGGTTCGGCACGACGAGCGGCGTGCCGGGCGCGGCCGGAGCGCCCGGTGCCGCCGGAACCGCGGTCGGCGCCCCGCCGCGGGCCGCCTGCGTGCACCCGACAGCAAGGGCGAGGACGAGGACGAGGGTCGCAACGGTTCCGGGACGGGGCGATCGGCGCATCGGCAGGATCCTCCGCGGCCGAGGCTAGCCCGCTTCGCGGGCGGCCGCACGCGGGCTCTGCTACTTCCCCGGCGCGATGGCAGACGTCCGCTCGATCGACCCCGCACGCCTCCCCAAGCACTTCGACTCGGCGGAAGCCGAGGTCCGCTGGCACGCCGCCTGGGACCGCCTCGGGCTGCACCGCTGGGACCCGGCACGCCCGCGCGACGAGACCTTCGTCGTCGACACGCCGCCCCCGACCGTGTCGGGCTCGCTCCACGTCGGGCACGTCTTCTCGTACACGCACGCCGACGTGCTGGCCCGCCAGCAGCGCATGCGCGGCCGCAACGTGTTCTACCCGATGGGCTGGGACGACAACGGGCTCCCCACCGAGCGCCGCGTCCAGAACCACTACGGCGTGCGCTGCGACCCGGCGACGCCGAGCGCGGCCGACCTGCGCCTCGACGCCGCGACGGACCCGAAGGCGCCGCCGCGCCTGCTCTCGCGCCCGGATTTCATCCGGGCCTGCCTCGAACTCACGCACCGCGACGAGGAGGCCTTCAAGGCGCTGTGGCGCCGGATCGGCCTCTCGATCGACTGGCACGAGGAGTACTCGACGATCGACGACCGCTGCCGCCACGTCGCGCAGGCGAGCTTCCGCGACCTCTGGGAGAAGGGTCACGTCTACAGCGTCGAGGCGCCGACGATGTGGGACG
>JAGWVP010000098.1 GCA_018970825.1 bacterium
CACTCGCCTTCTGCGCGGGGCTCCTCGTGTCGGGCTTCGCGCGCTCGATGGCCACGGTGGTCGCCGGTCGCGCGGTGCAGGGCCTCGGATCGGGGGCGATCTCGGCCGTCGGCTACGCCGCGATCTCGCGCGCCTATCCCGCGTTCGCCCACCCCCGCATGCTGGCGCTCCTGTCGAGCGCATGGGTCGTGCCGGGACTCGTCGGGCCCGCCATCGCAGGCGTGGTCGCGGACCTCGCGGGCTGGCGCTTCGTCTTCCTCGGCATCGGCCCGCTCGTGCTCCTCGGCGCGGCACTCTCGCTGCCGCCGCTTCGCCGTCTCGCGCCCGGCGCCGCGGACGACGGTGGAGCGCAGGGGACCGAGCCGCCGACCACGCGAATCCTGCCGCCGCTCGCCCTCGCCGTCGGTGCCGGACTCTTCCTGTTCGCCGTAGCCTCGCCCGGACGGCCGGTCGCATGGATGTCCGCCGCGGTCGGCGCGGTGCTCGCGATTCCGTCGTTGCGCCGCCTCCTGCCCGACGGGACGCTTCGGCTCGAGCACGGCCCGCCCGCGGCCGTGGCCCTCCTGGGTGCGGTCGGCTTCGCCTTCTTCGGCGCCGAGGCCTTCCTGCCGCTCGCGCTCTCGGAGGTTCGCGGGCGGCCCGCGACCGCCGTCGGCCTGCCGCTCACCGCCGGCACGATCTGCTGGACGATCGGCTCGTGGATCCAGGCGCGCGAAGTCCATCGACGCGGCCGCCGCGCCCTCGCCGCCTCGGGCGTGGCTCTCGTCGCGGTCGGAATCGCGCTCGTCGCGACGATCCTGCGCCCTTCGATCCCGGTCGCCTTCGCGACCGCGGGCTGGGCGATCGCCGGGCTCGGAATCGGCATCGCGTACTCGACGACGGCGCTCGTCGTCCTCGAGCGGCAGGGGCCCGATTCCGGGCGCGCCTCGGCCGCGCTGCAACTGTCGTGGGCGCTCGGGATCGCCCTCGGCACCGGGCTCGGCGGCGCGATCGTCGCCGCCGCGACGTCTCGTGGGCGCTCGACCGCGACCGGCATCGCGCTGGTCGACGCGATGGCGATCGCAGCGCTCGCCGTCGGGTTCGCGGCGACGGGACGGCTCGCGGAGTCGCCCCGCGGCGGCCTCGACGCGGGAGCGGCGAGATGCGAGAAAACGGCCACCGATCCGACCCGTGGCCGCTCCCCGCAGGCTTGAGCGGGCCGACCGGAACACCACGACATGAAGCCCTCGAAGCGCCTCGACGTCGCCTGGATCGCGGCCGGCCTGGCCGCGCTCTCCCTCTACTGGGTCCACGGCGTGCTTCGCCGCGTCGGAACCACGGTCGACTTCTCGGGGGGCGATCTCGTCTACCAGTTCCTCCCCGACTACGCCTACCTCGCCGAGCGGATGCGCGCGGGCAGCATCGCGCAGTGGAACCCCTGGCAGGGTCAGCCTTTCCTCGCCACGCTTCTTCCCGGGACGTTCTACCCGGCCCGCCTCCTGCTCCTCTTCCTCGCCCCGCAAACCGCGATGCACGTCTCCACGGTGCTCCACCTCGGGCTCTCGTGGCTCGGCACCTTCCTGCTGGCTCGCGAGGTCGGCGCCGGACGCGCAGCCGCGGCCCTCGGCGGGTGCCTCTTCCTCGGCATCTTCGCGCTGCCGAACGTCTACTGGTCCTCGTTCCTCGAGGGCGGCACGTGGCTGCCCTGGGCCGCCCTCTCCCTCCTCCGTCTCGACCGGACCGGACGGGCCCGCTGGGCCGTCGCGCTCGGCGCGTGCATCGGGCTGCCGGTGCTCGCGGGCGGCTACCAGCACGCTCTCTACGCGGGCTACGGGGTCGCGATCTTCGGGCTCGCGGAGATGCTCGACACCGCACGCCGCGGACACCTCGCGAGTCCGCGCGGCTTGCTCCTGCTCGTGCTCGCGGGTGCGGTCGCCCTCGCCACGGCTGCGCCGCAAGCCCTCCCGACGCTCGCGTGGAGCCGTCTCACGATCCGTTCCGTGCAACCACTCACCGACGACCAGCTGGACTTCTGGGCCTTCATCGAGGCGACGACGCGCGGCTACCGGATGTTCTCGCCCTGGGCGCCGGCCTCGCAGACCCTCGTCTCGATTCCGGTGCTCGCTCTCGCGGTCGTGGGCGGGCTCGGCACCGGCCGCTTCGGTCTCGTGCTGCTCGTCGCAACCGTGATCGTCGTCGAGATGAGCCTCGGACGCGGAGGATGGGCCTTCCCGCTGTTCCGCGTCCTCCCGGGTTTCTCGTCGTTCCGGCTGCCCGAGCGGCTGTCGTTCGTGTTCGGCTTCCTCTTCGCGGTCGGCGCGGCCCTCGGCGCGACCCGGCTCCAGCGGGGCGGCGCGGCTTCGAAGACCGTCGCCGGGCTGCTCTCCGCCGCGGCGCTCTGGTGCCTGTTCGCTCCGCGTCGGCTCGAGTCCGCCCTCCCCTGGACGCTTCCGCCCTCGCAGTTGCACGGACCGCCGCAACTCATGTCCCTCGTCGAACGCACGAGCCGCGACCACCGGACCCTCCTCACCGGTGGCGGCCCCGTCGACGGCATCTGCCCGAAGCAGCCGGGGCGTCGTCACGTGCGCTCGCTCGAGGACTACAACCCCCTCTCCTCGCGCCGCCTCGCGGGATACCTGCACGGCATCGTCGGGAAGCCGCCGCCTGAGCCGGACCAGCCGGACATCTTCGTCGGGTTCCTTCCGATGAACGAGCCGATCGCGCGCCCCGAGATGCTCGACATGGCGTCGGTCCGGACGGTGCTCCTGCGGGGCAACCTGCCGATGCCCGACCGGACGCCGCCGTTTCGCATGGTCGGACGCCACGGCAGCTGGGCCCTCTGGCAGAATCCGTCGGCCTTTCCGCGCGCCTACACGATCGAGCGAGCGCGATTCGTCGCGGACGACGACGCGGCACTCGCCACCGTGCGATCACCCGCCTTCGATCCCCGCGCCGAGGTCGTGCTGACGGGGGATCCGCCGGAAGGCGGTGCCCGGCCCCTCCTCGACCCGCCGACGGATCCGTCGTCGTTGCGGGCGGCCCGGATCGTCCGGGACGATCCGGAGAGGGTCGGGATCGAGGTCGACGCGGAGCGGCCCGCTGTCCTCGTGCTCACCGACCCGATCGCGCCGGGCTGGACGGCGCGCGTCGACGGCGAGCCGGCGCAGGTCTTCGCGGCGAACCAACTGGGCCGCGGCGTGCTCGTGCCCGAGGGCCGCCACCGCGTCGAGTTCGAGTACCGCGCGCCGGGGCTGGGTGCGGGGCTCGCGACCTTCGCGATCGGCTGGGGACTCGTGATCGCCGGCGCCCTGGCGGCACGACGGAGCCGAGGGCCCCGCCGCGCCGCCCCGGGCGTCAGTTCGACTTCGCCTTGAAGATCGCGGGCGGGCCGGCGTCGTTCTTCAGCTTCGGGTCGCTTCCGTACACCGCCCCCCAGCAGTTCCCGAGCGAGTTCCGCATCTGCACGGTCAAGGGCAGGCTCACCGGGATCGTCGGGTCGGGCAGGAGACTGCCCTTGCCGACGAGCTGCACCTGCGAGCGGCCGGTCGTCCCCTCCTTCAACTTGACGGTGAGGGCGCCGTTCGGCGTGAGCCCTGCGTTCTTGTAGCCGTAGCCCGGCTTGTTCTCCTTCCAGCAGGTGCGCGTTCCGCATTGCCCGCCCGCCGGCACGAGGATCGTCGAGATCAACGTGTTGGAGGCGTCGTACATGCACAGCCGGTAGTTCGTCGTCGAGAGCGGGCTCCCGAACTCCGCCTTGGTGGTCGCGTTGCCCGCGTTCCACTTCCAGGTGAGGCGGTCGCGGTCGTGGCTCGACGGGTCGATCTTCGTGAAGATCGTCGCCTTGCCGGAGGCCGACGGCGCCGTGCAGATCGTCGGCGAAGCGGGGCACAGCAGCGCAGGCGTGGGCGTCGGGGTCGGCGTCGGCGTCGGCGTGGGAGTCGGGGTCGGCGTCGGAACCGGCGTCGGCGTCGGGACCGGTGTCGGGGTCGGCGTCGCCGAGTCCGACAGGACCTGCGCCCACCAGGTGCCCCAGCGATCGTCGTTCACGCCGCTGCCGACGCTGGTCGCGGCATACTCCTGGAGCGTCCAGAAGGTCGTGTCGTCCGCTGGATCGACGACGGTCGAGCTGTAGTCTCCCCAGCGGTTGCCGGTGCCGCCGAAGATCTTGAAGTAGGTGTCCTCGCCGGCCTTCAGCACGGTGACGGCCCCCATCGTCCCGGCGGAGTCCGACGACATGCGCCCGACGCGCACGGCCTCGATGAAGAGGGCCGAGCTCGAACGCGAGAAACCGATGACGGCGTCGTTGGCCTGGTTGACGGCGATCGAGGGGTAGTAGTGGAAGACGCCCGCACCGCCGTCGACCGAGCCGGACTGGACGACCGGGGCCGCGGCCGAACTCGGGTTGAGCTCGTACCAGAAGACGGCGACGCGGTTGACCGCGCCGGCGGCAGGCAGGGCCGCGGTGTGGGTCGCCCAGAGCCGCGAGTTTCTCAGCACCGGCACGGGCGAGATCCGGGTGTCGCCCGAGTCGACGCGACGGCAGGCGCCGCTGCCCGGGCAGTCGGCGCTCGTGTCGCAGGCACCGCCGTTGTTGGTCCCGCCGCTGCAGGTCGAGGCGAGCCCCTGCTGGGCGGCATAGATCGTCGAGGCCGAGAACGACGTCGGGACGGCGAAGAGACCCGAACCCACCGTGACCGTCGAGCCCGAAGTCGGTGCCCACGACGGCGAGGCCGCCGTGCCCGTGATCTCGGAGAGGCGCATGTAGCGCGCTGCGCCGGCCTCGTACATGCCGTCGACGATGTAGATCTTTGCCTGGGAGGAGTCGTAGGTGAGCGCCGGCTGCATCGCGAAGCCGCTGAAGCCCGCCACGAAGTCGAAATCGGTGGCGAAGACGGTGGTCGTGGCGGCACCGCCCGAGAGCACGCTCGACTTGTCGACGACCCACATCTTGTTGCCCATGAAGGCGTCGTCGCTCACCCGGAACATGTTGTTCGTGATCGCGATCCACTTCGAGTTGACGCCGAGGCCCGGGAAGTCGGCCCAGTTGGCGCCTCCCGACTCCGCGGAGAACTGGTAGAAGAACCAGGCGCCGGTCGGGTCGCTGGACGCGCTCACCGCGAGCCAGACCTTGGACGTCGCGAGGCCGCCGTTCGCGTCGGTCACCGCGATGAAGCGCTGGCTCTGCGAATCGTAGACCACGTGCGGATCGAACGGGCTTCCGGAGAAGCCGCTCGCGGTGGTCCAGAAGGACGACAGCGACACCGTGCTCGACGTGGTCCCGGTCTTCGATTGGATCCGCACCTGCGTGTTGAGCATCGTCACGAGGTGCGACGGCCCCGCGGCGCCGTCGGTGTCCGGCGGGATCGAGGAGTTGTCGTCGGGCAGGGCCACGAAACCGAGACCCGCGCTCAGGATCGACGGAACGGGCACGATCCCCTCGGGAGCCGAGGCCGGCGCCGTCGTCGCGAGCGGTGCCGGCACGGCGGGGGCCGGCCCGGCGGGCAGGGAGAGCCCCCGGCGCTCCTCGGGGAAGCGGGGATGCTCGATGACCCTGCCCGGAGCGGCGATCCCCGCGGGTGCCTTCGCGGCTCGGACGTCGTTCTCCAGCATCTCGTCCCAGGTCGCGCGGCCGCTCGCCTCGGCCTCGATGCGCGTGCCCGCGACCGGTGCGGCCTGCGCCGTTCGCGCACCGAACGCGTCGGACGCGACGACGACCGCCGCGAAGGCGGCCACTTGGAACAGCAAACTCTTCCTCATCGGGATGCCCCCTCGGATGCAGTGGGCCCCGGTCCGGGCCGACGAGCGTGAGCAAACCACTCGGCCAGCGCCGAGGGAAGCACCGGACTGAATCCCGGGCCCGCCGCCCCGGAGGCCGGCTTCAGCGGTCCCCGGCGCCGGTCCAGCCGAGGTGGTCGAGCACCTCCCGGCTGCGCCTCAGGGCCGCCGAGCAGCCGAGGAGGACGGGGCGCCCCGCCGAGAGGAGGTCGTGCAGGCACGCACCGATTTCGTCGAGCACGCTTCGCGAAACCGGATCCCCGTCGATCGTCGCGAAGTGGTGCACGACGAAGCGAGCCCGACCCGCGGCGATCCCGTTCAGCCAGTCCTCGAAGAGCGGCGCTGCGGCGGTCTCCCAGGGCGCCCGCGCGTCGTAGAACCCGGCGATCTCCGAACGCCCCTTCTCCTTTCGTCCGAGAAGACACACGTAGTGCACCTCGGGCGCGGGATCGTCCGAGCCGACGCCGAGAGCACCGACGACCGCGTCGACCCAGTCCCCGACGACCTCCGGGCCGACCCGCCCCTGGCTCCCGCATGCCCCGCGCCCCGGTCGCGAGACGCGAACGAGGCGACCCGGGAGCCCGGTCTCGACGCGCGCGAGCAGGAAGGGCTCTCCGGTCGCGCGTGCGCTCGCGTCTCTCAAGCGACCCCCTTCGCGAGACTCGGAAGCGCACGCCGGAGCAACTCCTCGATCCGCGCGGCGCAGGAGCGATACGCCTCGTCGGAGGTTCCGTGCGGGTCGGCGACGTCGACGTCCCGGCCGGCGAGACCCGCGACTTCCCCGAGAGTGCGAACCGGGACCCCCGATTCGGGAAAGCGGCGCTCGATCGCCCTGCGGTGCGCCGTTTCCATCGCGAGCACGAGGTCGACGCCCGAGAGGATCTCGCGAGTGACGCCGCGGGACTCGTGCCCGTCGAGTCCGAGACCGCGCGCCGCCATCGCCTGCACCGCGCCCGGGCTCGCCGGCCGGACCCTGCGAACGTCGGTTCCCGCCGACTCGACCCGGAGCCCGTCGAGCCCGGGCGTGCGCGACGCGAGGTCCGAGAGAAGGGCCGCGGCCATCGGGCTTCGGCAGGTGTTCCCGAGGCAGACCAGCAGCACCCGCCGCGGGGGTTCGAGGGCCTCGCCCCGCGCGAAATCGTCCTCGCCGTCGCTCGTCGGAGCCATGCCCGGAGCCTAGCGGACGCGACGCCCAGCGGCTGTCCACGGCTCGCAGCACCGCGGCGAGGGGCGCCGGCGGGCGGCGGGCCGCGGCCGATGATAGGGACGGGTTCGACGGGACGTCCCGGGAGGATCCTTCGATGCGGATCGCGATCGCTGCCTTGCTGCTCGTCGCAACGACCACCACCTCCGGATTCGCCGCGCCGCGCGCGCGGGCGGCGAAACAGCCGGCCTCGAGCGCCGCGGCGGCACCGGCCGTCGCAACGGTCCCGGGTGCGCCCGGAGGCTCCGTCGGGACGCTCGGCGCTCCGGGGACGGGCGCGCCGGCCCCGGTTCTGCGCACGGGACAGGCGACCGCGTTCGGTCCGGGCACCGACGGCGACCTGCGCCGCGGCGCCGCACCTTCGTACCGCGACGACGGCGACGGTACGATCACGGACCTGCGCACCGGACTCGTCTGGGAGAAGAAGTCCAACGACGGGTCGGTCCACGACCTCGACAACGTCTACACCTGGGGACAGAGCGTGGTTCCGTACGCGATGGACGGCACGATCCGCACGGAGTTCCTCGCGGCGCTCAACACGAAGCCCTGCTTCGCGGGCCATTGCGACTGGCGCATCCCGAACCTCCGCGAACTCGAGACGCTCGCGAACTACGAGCGGGTGAACCCGGCGACCTGGGACGAGTTCCACCGCGACTGCAAGGACGGCTGCACGGTACTCGGCTGCAGCTGCACGGCCGGCGTCCCGACGTGGACCTCGACCACGCACCGACTGAGCCCGCGCGACGCCTGGGCGGTCCATTTCACCAACGGGCAACCCGCGGGCACCGTGAAGACCCGCCGCACCGGCGTGCGCGCGGTGCGCGGCGGCTGAGCGTCGCGTGACGACGGACCGCGCGGGACGCTCCTTCGCCCCCGTCGAACTCGACGGGCGTCGCGTTCTCCTCACCCAGTCGCGCGATTTCATGGGCCCCGCGCTGGCGGACGTCTTCCGGCGACGGGGAGCGCACGTCGTCGCCGACCCGCGGCCGCTCGCGGGCGACCCGGCGCTCGCCGCCGCGATCGTGGCCGACGCCGGACGGATCGACGTCCTCCTGCTGCACCTCGCGGTCCCGGCCCCCTCGACACCGGTCGAGCAGGTGGGCGAGGAGGAGTGGCGGTCGGTGTTCGCGCACCTGGTCGACCCCTTGCCGCGGCTCGCCGCCGCGGTCCTGCCGCAGATGCTCGAACGAGGCGCGGGTACGATCCTCGTGATCGGCAGCGCGGCAGCCCTGCGCGGCCAGAAGCGGACGTCGAGCTACAGTGCCGCGCGCGGCGCGCAGCTCGCCTGGGTGCAGTCGGCGGGGCTCGAGCTCGCGCCGCGCGGCGTGCGGGTGAACGCGATCGCGCAGAACTTCGTCGAGAACCCGACCTATTTCCCGCCCGAGGTGCAGGCCGACCCGCGCTTCCGCGAGCGGCTGCGCCGCGAGGTGCCGCTCGGACGTCTCGTGTCGGCGGAGGAGGACGCGATGTTCGCGGCCTACCTGTGCAGCGACGCGGCCGCGTGCTTCGTCGGGCAGGTGTTCCCGGTGAGCGGCGGGTGGGCGACGCGCTGACCGGGGCGGGCCTCGGGACGGCCCCGGCCGGCGGTTCGAGTCACCAGCCGCCACGGACGGCGCGGACGCTCTGGCTCGCGCCACTCCGTCGCGAGCCTCCGCGGGGGCACGGGACGTGCGGGGCTGCGCGATCGGTCGGGGCCGTGGCGCGCTCGAATTCGACACGATCCGACGCCTCGCATAGACGGGTCGTGAACCCGTGACGGGCGAGCGCGCGACGCGCCGCCAGGAGAGGCTTCGATGACCCGACGACTCGCTTTCGCCGCCCTGCTGCTCGCCTCGGCCACGCCGGCGAACGCCCAGAACATGCGGGCGGAGATGCAGATGCTGCGAGGCGCCTGCGCCGCCGACGTGCAGCGACTCTGCCCGACCATCCAGCCGGGAGAGGGCCGCATCAAGGCCTGCCTCATGGCGAACAAGGACCAGATGACGGTCGGCTGCGCGAAGGCGCTCATGAAGGTGAAGCAGTCGAAGGGGAAGTAGGCCCGCGTCCTCTCGCCGCGGGTGCTGCGTGCGGCTCCCCGATGAACGT
>JAGWVP010000099.1 GCA_018970825.1 bacterium
CCGCGCCCGCGCCCCGCGGTCAGCGCCCCTTGTAGACGGCCTTCCGCTTCTCCTTGAACGCGCGCGGTCCCTCCCGCGCGTCCTCGGAGGCCGAGACCGGGATGCCGATCTCGAGTTCCTTGCCGAGCGCCGCCTCGATCGAGAGCCCGCTGCCCGCGAGCACCGACTTCTTCACCGCCTGCACGGCGAGCGGGCCGTTCTCGGCGAGGATCGCGGCGATCTTCATCGCCTCGGGCAGCACCTGTGCGCGCGGCACGACGCGGTTCACGAAGCCGATCCGATGCGCCTCCTGCGCCGTGATCGGCTCGCCGGTCAGCAGGATCTCCATCGCGATCGCCCAGGGGATCTGGCGCACGAGCCGCACGGTCGAGCCGCCCATCGGGAACAGGCTTCGCTTCACCTCCGAGATCGCGAGCCGGGCGTCGTCGGCGACGACGCGGATGTCGGTCGCCTGCAGGATCTCGGTGCCGCCCGCGTAGGAGTGGCCGTTCACCGCGGCGAGCAGCGGCTTGGTCACGTCGTAGCCGCGCAGGAGCCCCTTGAAGATGATGCCCGGGTCGGCCTTCGCGCGCTCGTCCCACTCGTCCTTGGGCGGCTTGAAGCCCTGCATCATCGGGATGAACTCGCCGAGGTCGGCGCCCGCGCAGAAGGCCTCGTCGCCGCTGCCGGTCAGGATCGCGCAGCGGACCTCCGGGTCGTCGTTCACGTCCTGCCAGGCGTCGGAGAGCCGGCAGAGCATCTCGGCGTTCATCGCGTTGCGGACCTGCGGACGGTTCATCCGCACGATCGCGACGCCGTCCTTCTTCTCGTAGACGACTGCGGGTTCGGACACGGGAGTCCTCCTGTTCAGAGCTCGGCGGCGAGGATGCCGATCGAGAAGTACTGCGCGCCGCCGCCGTAGGCGTGGCCGAGAGCCGTCTTCACCCCGCCGACCTGGTGCTCGCCGGCGCGGCCCATGACCTGGAGGGCCGCCTCGCCGAAGCGCAGCATGCCCGAGGCGCCGATCGGGTTCGTGTTGAGCACGCCGCCCGAGGGGTTGATCGGCAGGTGGCGGCCCATCTTCTGGTCGCCGCGGTCGACGACCTTCCAGCCCTCGTTGAGCGGCGCGAAGCCCAGGTTCTCGAGCCACATCGGCTCGTACCAGGAGAACGGCACGTAGATCTCGGCGACCTGGATCTCGTTCCACGGGTCGCGGATGCCCGCCTTGTCGTAGACCCACTTCGCGCAGGTGCGACCGGCGAGCGGGCTCACCTGGTCGCGTCCCGGGACGTACATGGGTTCCGTGAAGGTCGCGCCCGCCTTGAGCCAGGCCGGCTTGCGCGGTCCGCGGCGCGCGTTGTCCTCGTTCGCCATGACGAGCGCGATCGCGCCGTCGGAGGACGGGCAGGTCTCGAGGAACCGGATCGGCTCCCAGAGCATCATCGAGTTGAGCGCCTCTTCGACCGTCATCGGGTCGCGGAGGTGCGCGTACTCGTTGCGGCCGGCGTTCTCGCGCGCGTTGGCCGCGACGACCGCGCCGATGTGGCCGGGGGCGCCACTGCGCGCGATGTAGGCCCGGCAGTAGGGCGCGAAGAAGCCGCCCGCACCCGCGACCATCGGCTGGGTGAACGCGTAGTTGGGCGACAGCGCCCACATCGCGTTGCCCTCGGACTGCTTCTCGAAGGCGATCGTCAGGATGCGGCCGTAGAGCCCCGAGGCGACGTGGGTCGCCGCCGTGAGCGCGGTGGTGCAGCCGACGGAGCCCGCGGTGTGGACGCGGATGATCGGCTTCAGGTGCGCGCCGAGCGCCCCTGCCAGGTACTGCTCGGGCTGCATGATCCCTTCGAGCGGGTCCGGTGCCTTGCCGAGCACGATCGCGTCGATGTCGTCGTGCTCGAGGCCCGCGTCGAGCAGCGCGCGATCGACCGCCTCGCGCACCATCTCGGCGACGTTCACGTCGACCCGCTTCGAGGTGTGATGGGTCTGGCCGACGCCGACCACCGCGACCGGGCGCTTCATGACCACCTCCGCTCGGTGCCGAGCACCCAGACGATGTTCTGCTGCAGTCCGTGTCCGGCCGACGCGTGCACGACCGCGCGCTTCGCCCCGGGCACGCCGCGCTCGCCGGCCCGGCCCGACAGCTGCCGGAAGCCCTCGGCGAGCCGCAGCAGGCCCGTGTTCATGAGCGGATTCGCACACTGCGCGCTGCCCGACGGGTTGATCGCGGGGCCGCCCTGGGCCCGGGCGCTCGCGGGCAGCCCGAGCGCCTCGCGCAGGATCAGCTCCTCTGCGGGGTTCGTCGAGCCGAGCTCGACGACGTCGGCCGCCGACGCGGACGCGAGCCCCGCCATCTCGAAGGCGTTGCGCGCGGCGAGCGTCGTGCTCTCGCTGCGGGCGAGGTCGCGGGCGCCGAGCGCCTGCAGCTCGATGCGGTGGTCGACGCCCTGGATCCAGGCCGGGCGGTCGCAGATCTTCTCGGCGCGCCCCTCGACCGCGAGGACCATGCAGGTGGCCGTCTCGCCGATCGGGGCCAGGTAGCCCTCGCGCAGCGGCTTCACCGCCCAGGGCGTCGCCATGAGCTGCTCGGGCGTCGCCGCCTCGCGCAACTGCCCGTCGGGGTTCTTCGCCCCGGCGGCCCGGTTCTTCGAGGCGATCTCGGCGAGCGCGCGGTCGTCCGCGCCACTGCGCGCCATGTAGGCGCTCGCCTGGAGAGCGGCGGTCGAGGCCGCGTCGAGCCCGATCGCGGCCGCGTAGAACGGCTCGAGCTGGAGGTTCAGCACGTGGGCCGGGCTTCCCTCCGAGGTCTTGCCGAAGCCGCAGACGATCGCGACCTCGGTCTCGCCCGCCTGCATCTTCACCCAGACGAGGTGGGCCGCCCAGATCGCGTCCATCTCGACGTGGGAGTCCTGGACCGGCGGCCACGCGCCCATCACCTCGAGCACCTGGCTGAAACTGAAGGCGCGGCCGTCGACGTAGTCGGACGACCCGGCGCACTGGTAGTCGACGTCCGAGCGTTCGAGCCCGGCGGACTCGAGCGCCGCCTGGACGACCGGGTAGAGCATCTCGGGACCGGTGTGGTGCTCGTCCGCGGCGACGATCGGCGCCTGCGCGAAGCCCACCACGGCGACGTTGCGGAGCTTGGTCACGTTCACCTCAGAGGCGGTGGATGAAGCTCTCGAACGGCGCGTCGGGCTCGCCGGTCGGGCGGAAGTAGCGGATGTCGGTGTGGTCGCCCTGCCGCTCGCCGTCGGGCTTCCACACCGCCTCGACCCGCGTGCCCATGCGCACGTCGGCGGCCGCGCACTCCTGGATCAGGCTGTAGAGCGAGACGTCGGCACCGTCGAGGGCGACCGAGGCCACGACGTAGGGGATCTCGATCTCGCGGCCGATCACGGGAACGTTCACGACGCAGAAGGTCGTGACGATCCCGCGGTGCGGGAGTTCGACGAGCTCGTCGCACGGAGCGAGGCTCTCGGGCGAGGCGATCACCGGCGGCACGAACACCTTGCCGGTCTTCGAGCAGCGCGAGCCGAGGATCTTCTTGTCCCGGAGCGCGCGCAGGTAGAGCGCCTTGTAGTCGCCGGCGTAGTAGTGGTACGGCAGGTTCAGGTTCGTGTCGATGTACTTGACGCGTTCCTTGGGCGGTTCGCTCATCGGTTCCTCCCGTCTCGCGGCCGGCTCAGTCGACGATCTCGAAGGCTTCGATGTCCCGGATCGTGCCTCGGCGCTCGCCGTCGGGGGCCCAGGCCGCCCGCACACGGCTGCCGACCCGCAAGCGGTCGAGCTTCGTCCGGACGACGTGGGCGATCGCGGTGTCGGCGCCGTCGAGCTTGACCAGCACGAAGGCGAACGGCTCGGTCGAGGGATGCAGGCCCTCGATCGGCCGGGTCACCTCGGCCACCGCCGTCACGACGCCCGTCTGCGACACCTCCACCCACTCGCCGCCCGCCTTCGCGTCGACTTCCGAGTAGGACTGCGGCGGCACGACGACCCCCTGGCGGGAGACCCGGAGCCCCCAGATCTTCTTCTGGTCGCGGAGCCCCGCGAGGAAGCGCCCGACGATCTCGCCGGTCGAGCGCTTGTAGGGAAACGCGACCGTCATCCGCTGGCTCATCGGCTCGATCGTGGCGGGCTTCGGGAAGGTCTTCACGATGCGAGGCTCCTCTGCTGCCACCGGAGACCGGTGCGGACGGGGCGGGCTGTTCGATCGGGACGGGGCGATGCGGCCGTCGCGGGCGGAAGGACTCCGCCCGGGGCGCCCCGGAGGTACTCGACCGAACGTTCGCTCGTCAAGGACGGCGAACCTTCGACGCTCCTTGACGGGTCCACCCGCGCCTTCGTATCCGTCGAGGACACGCGGGGTTCGCCCGCATCGACTCGGCCGAAGGACGCGCGGGAATCGCCCACGGCCGGGTCGCCGACGGAAGGAACCCGACCATGACCGGACACCTGCACCCGACCTCGACCCGTCCGCGCCTCGCCCCGCGGCTCGCCCTGTCGGCCCCCGCCCTGCTCTTCGCCCTGGTGCTCGCCTCCTGCGGCGACTCGACCTCGCTGCCCGCCGTCGCGGCGGCGGACCCGGCGGCGCCCGGGCCCTTCCCGGTCGGGGTCACCCGGGTGATCCTGTTCGACGCGGCACGCGGCCGCACGCTCCAGACCGAGGTGTGGTACCCGGCCGACGAGTCGGCGCGCGGCCTGCCGCCGGCGCCGGCGCAGAGTTACCTGCCGCCCGAGCTCGCCTTCCTCGCGGACGACGCGACGATTCCGCTCGTCGCGGTGCGCGACGTACCGATCGCGCCCGGCGGGCCGTTCCCGCTCGTCGCCTTCTCGCACGGCTCCGGTGGCATCCGGTTCCAGAACCCCTTCCAGTGCGAGCACCTGGCGAGCCACGGCTACGTCGTCGCGGCGCCGGACCACCAGGGCAACACGTACTTCGACGGGAGCGAGTCGATCCCGTCGCTGCGCATCGCACGCCCGCTCGACATCCGCTTCCTGTTCGACGAGATGACGCGCCTCTCCGAGGACCCGTCGTCGGCCTTCCACGGCTGGATCGATCTCTCGCGGCCCTTCGGCGTGACCGGCCATTCCTTCGGCGCCTACACGAGCGTCGAGGTCGCGAACCAGGACGCTCGCGTCGCAGCCTCCCTGCCGATGGCGCTCACCGGGGTGATCGGCCCCGAGTACACGGCCGCGACGATGCTGCTGCTCGCGACCGAGGACAAGACGATCGGCGAGGATGCGAACCAGGAGATCCGCGATACCTACGACCTGCTGCCCGGCCCGCGCTTCCTCGGCGAGTTCCCCGACGGCGGGCACTACAGTTTCAGCTTCGCCTGCTACCTCGGGCTCGGCATCGGCAACCGCGACGGCTGCGGGCAGGGGAAGCGCTTCGCCGACGGGTCGAACTTCACGTTCGTCGAGTCGACGCTCGTCTGGGACGTGGTCGACACCTATTCGATCGCGCTCTTCGGGCGCTACCTGAAGGGCATCCGCGAGTACGACGCGGTGCTCGCGACGAACGTCGCGCCCGGGATCATGGACTGGCAGGCCGACCTGCGCTGACGCGCACCCTCGCGCGGGGCGCGTCGGCCGACCTGGCCGACGCGCCCCGCGGGTACGAGTGCGCGCGCGGGCCGTTTCCGCGCTCGGCCGCGGGACGCGGTCCGCCGGTCACTCCCCCCGGCGGACGAGAACGAGTTTCGCGGGGCCCTGGTCGAAGGAGGCGACCTCCACCCATCCCGGGTCGTGGAGGCGCGCGGCCGCCCAGGCCTCGCGCGTGAGCAGGATCGCACCCGGGGGCGCCCCGGCGAGCGTACCGGTCTCGTTCAGCGGCGCCTCGCGCCCGAGGTAGAAGAGCAGCGGCGCGAAGACTTCCTCGTCGAGCCCCTGGAGGTGGATCGGCTCGTCGGGCGCGAGCGTCGACCGCAGCCCGTCTGCGATCGCGCGCTGCGAGCCGCCGCGGCACTCGCGCCGCTCCTTCCACGGCAACCAGAACAGGTTCACCAGGACGAGCACGCCGCACGCGGCGAGAAAGGCGCGTCGGGCGTCGAGCCCTCGCCAGCGAACGTCGACCGAGCGCACCCAGGCCGCCAGCAGCACCGCCGCGGCCGGCCAGACGGGCAGCAGGTAGGCGCGACGCTTGTAGGCGGCCGCCGAGAAGAAGACCACGGTCACGAGCCAGAACACGGCGAGCAGGCGGAGCACCCCACGGCCGCCCGCGGACGCCGCACCGTCACCCGCGGGCAGGCGGCCGACGAGAGCGAGCCCGACCGCCCAAGGGACGAAGAGGCTGATCGGGGCCGCCCCGAAGAGGATCGGCACGACGTAGTACCAGGGCTTCATCGTGCCGAGGTCGCCCGAGAAGCGGCGCAGGTTCTCCCACTCGACCTGGCGCTGCAGGAACTCGAGCCGCCCCGACCACCAGCACGCGAGGTAGAACGCGGAGGCGAGGAGCGCACCGAACACGACCGGCCCGGGTCGCAGCAGGGCGAGGACGTCGAGCGGCCGGCGTTCGAGCATCAGGAAGGCGACGATCGCGGCGCCCGGCACCAGCGCGCCGACCGGCCCCTTCGTCAGCACCGCGGCCCCCATCGAGAGCGCGAGCAGGTAGAGCCAGGCGGCGCCGGCGCGGCGGGTTCCCCCGTCCGACGGTGCGCCATCGTCCGTCCCGCGCGCCCCGAGCCAGCCGACGAAGGCCGCGAGCGCGAGCGTCTCCCAGCAGGCGAGCGCCATGTCGACGCGGCCGAAGCGTCCCTCGCCGACGAACGGCGTCGTCGCCGCGAGCGCGAGGCCCGCGAGCACCGCGGCGTCTGCATCGAGCGCGCGGCGCGCGAGCCACATCGCCGCGATCGCCGCCGCGAGCGCCCACGCGGCGGACGCGAGCCGCACGCTTGCACCAGTGGTCCCGGGAAACCCGAGCGCGCGCTGGAGGAGGACCGCGCTCCAGTGGAAGAGCGGCGGTTTGAAGGTCGGCTGACCGCTGTTCTGGCGCGGGAACATCCATTCGTCGTGGCTCGCGATGCGCTGCACGACGAGCGCCTCGACCGCCTCGATGCCGGTGCAGACGTCGGCCGCGCCGATCCTCTGCACGAGGAGCGTCGCGAGCAGCAGCAGGACGCCCAGCGCCGCGAGGACGGGCCGCGCGCCCGGGCGAGAGCCCCCCGAAGTCCCGCCTCCCGGATCCGGATCGTTCATCGCACCGACCGCCACCACGTCTCCCTGCCCGCCCCCCCCCGGCCGGGCGTCGCTCAGGCGCGCGCCGAGCCGTTGCGCAGGAGGCGCCCGGGAAGCGGGCCGCCCGGGTCGACCGCGTCGACGCCTCGCTCCCGGAGGACCGTCCCGTTCACGACCACGAGCTCGATTCCGCGCGCGTCGGAGACCAGGCGGTCCGCCCCGCCGGGGAGGTCCCGAACGCGGCGGAGGGCACCGGCGCCCACCGTGCCGGGGTCGAAGACGACCACGTCGGCGGGGCGCCCGACGGCGAGGAGCCCCCGGTCCGCGATGCCGCAGACCTCGGCCGGACGCGACGTGAGCATCCGGACCGCCGCCCCGAGGTCCATCGTCCCGCGCTCGCGCACCCAGTGCCCGAGCAGGTGCGTCGAGAAGCACGCGTCGCAGAGCTGGCTCGCGTGGGCGCCCGCGTCCGAGAGCCCGAGCACGACCCCTTCGGCGACCAGCAGCTCGCCGACCTCCGACTCGTCGAAGTTCAGGATCGCCATGCGGAAGCGCGCAGCCATGTCGGTCGCGAGCACGAGGTCGAGGACGAAGTCGACGGGATCGACACCGGACGCGCGCGCGATCTCCTCGACCGGGCGCTCGTCGAGATCCGGCCGACCCGGGCACGACGAGACGCGCATGCGCGCGAAGGCGCCGCAGAACGGGCCCGCGAACCTCGCGGCGAGCGTGTCGCGGAAGCCGGAGCGGAAGGACTCGTCGGCGTAGATGCGCTTCTTGCCCTCGCGGTCGGCGGCGGAGACCGGTCCGAACAGCGGGAGACTCTCGAAGGGGAAGGGTTCGGCGAAGTCGAAGTCGAACTCGAGCGGCCGGCACGACACCTGGGGCACGATCGGAAGCCCGCGGCGCGCGAGGTCGGCCGAGCGCTCGAGCAGCATGCGGTGAGAGCCCGGACCCATCATGCCGGCGAGCAGCGCGGTCCAGGTGATCGTGCGGCCGGTCTCGCCGGCGATCCCCGCGAACTCGTCGAAGAAGAGCCCGGGCCCGACGGTCGCCTGCACGATCCCGGCGCCGAGGTCGCCGAGTTCCCCGGCGAGCGCCCGCAACTCGTCGAGCTCGGCCATCCGGCTCGGAACCGGGCGACCACCCGCTCCGACGTGCGTCGGCGATCGCGAGGTCGCGAGGCCGATCGCGCCCGCCTGCATCGCCTCGCGCACGACCAGGCGCATCCGCTCGATCTCCACGGGAGTCGCCGCACGCTCCATCGCCGCCTCGCCCATGACCCACAGCCGCACCGGCGAGTGGCCGACCAGCGCCGCGACGTTCAGCGCGCTGCCCCGGCGGTCGACCGCGTCGAGGTACTCGGGAAAGGTCTCGAACGGCCACTCGTCCCCGAGCCCTTCGCGCAGGGACTCGAAGCTCATGCCCTCGACCTTCTCGAGCGTGCGCAGAACGACGGAGCGGTGCTCGGGGCGCGTCGGCGCGATGCCGAAGCCGCAGTTCCCGACCATCACGGTGGTGACGCCGTGCCACGGCGAGATCGTGAGCATCCGGTCCCACAGGACCTGTGCGTCGTAGTGGGTGTGGATGTCGACGAAGCCCGGGCAGACGACGAGGCCGTCGGCGTCGATCGTGCGGCGGGCGTTCCCATCGACCCGGCCGAGCGCGGCGATCCGGCCGTCGCGGATCGCGACGTCGCCGCGGACGCCCGGTCCGCCGCGCCCGTCGTGGATCGTCGCACC
>JAGWVP010000100.1 GCA_018970825.1 bacterium
TTCAAGTGGTACAAGCAGAACACCCACGAGGGCGGCGTCCACGTGCCGATGATCCTGCACTGGCCGGCGGGGATCGCTCCCGCGCAGCGCGGCACGAAGCGCGACCAGTTCGTCTTCGTGAGCGACGTCGCGGCGACGCTCTACGAACTGCTCGGCATCGAGCCTCCGGCGACCTACCGGGGCGTGGCGCAGCATCCGGTGACCGGCCACTCGTTCGCGCGCGCGATCGCGGAGCCCGCGGCGCCCGCGACGAACCGGCTCCAGTACTTCGAGAACGGCGGCAGCCGCGCGATCGTGCACGAGGGCTGGAAGGCCGTCTGCCGCCACGAGAAGGGGGCCGACTTCGACTCGGAGCCCTGGGAGCTCTACCGCATCTCGGAGGACGCGTCGGAATGCGACGACCTGGCCGCCGCGATGCCCGAGAAGCTCGCCGAGCTGGTCGCGCTCTGGTGGAAGGAGGCCGAGGTGCACGGCGTGCTGCCGCTCGACGACCGCGGCATCGAGCTCTTCGGCGCGCGCTTCCGCGATCGCTCGCCGCACCCGAAGAGCCGCCGCTACGTCTACCGCCCGCCGATGTCGCCGCTGCCGGGACAGGCGTCCGCCGCGATCGGCGGCCGGAGCTTCGACCTGGTCGCGAAGGTCACGCGCGCGCCCGGCGACGAAGGCGTGCTCTACGCGACCGGGACCGCGAACTCCGGCTTCTCGTTCTTCGTCCAGGGCGACCGGCTGGTGTTCGACTACAACGCCTTCGACGACCACCGGGTGGTCGAGTCCGACGTGGTCGTGCCCGAGGGCACTTCCACCCTCGCGGTGAAGGTGCGCCGGCTGTCGAGTCGCACCGGTGCCGCCGAGCTCGAGATCGACGACCGGCCTTGCGGCCACGTCGAGTTGCCGCTGTTCATGCTGATGATCTCGTCGGTCGGACCGAGCGTCGGCCAGGACCACGGCTCGGCGGTGAGCAAGCGCTACGAGGCGCCGTTCGCGTTTTCCGGGACGCTGCACGAGGTCGTGATCCAGGCGAGCCCGGAGCGCTTCGCGGACGCTGCGGCGGCCGGGCACGCGGCGGAGATGGGCCGCCAGTGACACCCGTCCGTCCCGGACGCGGACGGGGTCCGGCCCGGGGGCCGGGAGGAGGAGAGTCGTGAAGACGCGCGCAGCGGTGGCCTTCGAGCCGAACCGGAAGCTGTCGATCGAGGAGGTGGACCTCGACGGCCCCCGCGAGGGCGAGGTGCTGGTCGAGATCCGAGCGAGCGGCGTCTGCCACACCGACGCCTACACGCTCTCGGGCCGCGATTCCGAGGGCATCTTCCCCTCGATCCTCGGCCACGAGGGGGCGGGCGTCGTGCGCGAGGTCGGCGCCGGCGTGAAGAGCGTCCGGGCGGGCGACCACGTGATCCCGCTCTACACGCCGGAGTGCCGCGCCTGCGAGTACTGCCTGTCGGGCAAGACGAACCTCTGCCAGGCGATCCGCGAGACGCAGGGGCGCGGACTCATGCCCGACGGCACGAGCCGCTTCTCGCTCGGCGGGCGCCCGATCCACCACTACATGGGCACCTCGACCTTCTCGAACTTCACGGTGCTGCCCGAGATCGCGGTCGCGAAGATCCGCGAGGACGCCCCCTTCGACAAGGTCTGCTACATCGGGTGCGGCGTGACGACCGGGATCGGCGCGGTCCTCAACACCGCGAAGGTCCGCCCGGGCGACAACGTGGTCGTGTTCGGGCTGGGCGGGATCGGGCTGAACGTCGTGCAGGGCGCGCGGCTCGCGGGCGCGGGGATGATCGTCGGCGTCGACCTGAACCCGGGCCGCCGCGCGATCGCCGAGCGCTTCGGGATGACCCACTTCGTGGACCCCGCCGAGGTCGGCGACGACTTGGTACCCCACCTCGTGAACCTGACCCGGGGCGGCGCCGACTTCAGCTTCGAATGCATCGGCAACGTGAAGGTCATGCGCCAGGCGCTCGAGTGCTGCCACAAGGGCTGGGGCACGAGCGTCATCATCGGCGTCGCGGGTGCGGGCGAGGAGATCTCGACGCGCCCCTTCCAGCTCGTCACCGGGCGGGTCTGGAAGGGCACCGCCTTCGGCGGGGCGCGCGGCCGCACCGACGTGCCGCGGATCGTCGACTGGTACATGGACGGCAAGATCGAGATCGACCCGATGATCACGCACGTGATGCCGGTCGGGGAGATCGACCGCGCGTTCGAGCTCATGCACCAGGGCGAGTCGATCCGGAGCGTCGTGACGTTCTGAGCCGGTTCGACCCGGCAGGGAGATGGTTTCCCAGGGGAGGCGCCGTGCGGTGCCGTGCGGCATCCCTCGGCACGAGCTGGGGCGTCGCGGAGCCGTCTCCCCGCCCACTGCGATGTCGACTCAGGCCGCCGCGGGGTCGTCCAGCGTGAGCCACAGCCGGAGCAGGTGGCGCTCCCGCCCCGGTGCGTCCTCGTAGGCCGTCCGCGCATGCACGACGACGTGGTTCGAGACGAGCTGCACGTCGCCCTGCTCGAACTCCATGTCGAAGGCGAAGCCGGGCTCGGACGCGATCCCGTCGAAGGCATCGAACAGCTCGCGCTCGACCGACCCGACCGGCGCTCCCGCGTGGCGCTGCGCCGAGCGGAAGTAGTCCGAGTGCCAGAAGGTGCGAAGCCGGCCTTCCGCGTGCCGGCACGGAACGACCTGGATCCAGCCCGTCCCCGCGCGCGTCTCGTCGCGCAGGTCGAGCGCGACGGGCTCCCAGAGCCGTCGAGCGAGGTCGGGTCTCCGGCGCAGCAGCTCGTCGTGTACGGCGACCGAGCTCGCGACCCGGCTCGCCCCGCCGCGCTCCGCCGTCCGCAGGCAGAGCAGCCCGACCACGTCGGCGAGGTCGCAGTGCCAGGCGATGTCGCCCGCGGTGCGGTAGCGCCGGACGAAGGGGTTGTCCGCATCCTCGCCGGTGTCGACCACGTGGCCGAGCACGTCGCCGACCGGGTTCTGTGCGCCCGGGACGCCCAGGTGCAGCCCGAGGCCCCAGTAGGCGAGCGCGGAGAGCTCGTCGCCCCAGCGCTCGACCGGCAGCCCGCGCAGCACGACGATCCCGCGGCCTTCACGCAGCTCGCGTGCCCACGCGCGCACCCGCCGCGCGAGCGAGGGCAGGGCGAAGTCCTTGCGCCGCAGGAGGCCCGGGGCGAGTCCGCGAGAGGCTGCCGCGGAGGCTGCGCGCTCGATCTCGGCGACCTCGTCCGCGGAGAGCCGCTCCAGCCAGTCGCCCCGCGCCCGAAGCTCGTCCGCGCGCCACGCAGCGGGGCCGCCGACGGGTCCCGCCGGGATCGCTTCGTGCGGCCGGTCGAAGTACCGGCCCGCCTGCGCGGCGAACGAGAGCATGGCGCCGTCCACGGCGAGCGCCCCGCTCAGGACACCGGCCGCAGCGTCGGGTTGCGCCCGGTCGTGCCGTGGTCCATGCCGACGATCGTCTGCGAGAGCGGCCCGCCGCCGATGATCTCGATCGCGTTGCCGCCGCGTGCGGTGGCGCCGCCGTCGACGACCAGCGAGGCGCCGGTCACGAAGACCCCGTCGTCGCTCGCGAGGAAGAGCGCCGCGGCCGCGATGTCCTCGGGGCGCCCCGCGTCGGGCCACGGCTGGTACTTCTCGAGCATCGGGCGGAGCGCGTCGGGATTCCCGCGGTGGAGCAGCGGGGTCAGGATCGCGCCCGGGCAGATCGCGTTCACTCGCACGCGATCGGGAGCGAGCTCGATCGAGACCGCGCGGGTGAGATTGATGACGGCGGCCTTCGCGGCCGAGTAGGCCTGCGGCCCGTCGCCGCCCGTGAGCCCCGCGATCGACGCGGTCGACAGGATGCTGCCGCCGCGGCCCTGCGCGCGCATCACCCGCGCCGCGTGCTTCATGCCGAGGAACACGCCGCGCAGCAGCACGGCCTGGGTGTGGTCCCAGTCGGCCGCGTCGAGGTGGGTGATCGGGCCGAAGGCGCCTGCGATGCCCGCGTTGTTGAACATGCAGTCGAGGCCGCCGAACTCCCGGGTCGCGGTCGCGACCGCCTCCTCGACGTCGTCCTCGACCGAGACGTCGGTCCGCACGAAGCGCACCGAGGCCGCGTGGCCCGCGTGGGCCGCGAGCGAGACCGTCTCGTGGCCGGTCGCCTCGTTCAGGTCGGCGACGACCACCTTCGCGCCCTCGGCGAGGAAACGAAGCACGGTCGCACGACCGATGCCGTTGCCGCCGCCGGTGACCACCGCGACCTTGCCCCCGAGCCTTCCCGACATGCCCCCTCCGTTCCGCCGGGCCCCTCGAGGCCGGCGACGGACGCTACACCGGGCGGCGGGCCGCGGGGAAGCCGCGCCGCCCGCGATGCGCGGCTTGTCTCCGACGCCTCGATGGTTATGGCTTCGGGCATGCAGGAATCCTGGGTCATCGACGTCACCGACCAGACCTTCGAGCGCGAGGTCGTCGAGCGCTCCCGCAAGGTCCCCGTCGTGGTGGACTTCTGGGCGCCGTGGTGCGGGCCGTGCAAGACGCTCGGGCCGCTGCTCGAGAAGCTCGCCGCCGAGAGCCGCGGAGCCTTCGTGCTCGCGAAGGTGAACGTGGACGAGAACCCGATGGTCGCACGCGCGGCCGGCGTGCAGAGCATCCCGCTCGTGGTCGCGCTGCGCGACGGGCAGATCGTCTCCGAGTTCGTCGGCGCGCAGCCGGCTGCGACCGTGCAGAAGTTCATCCAGTCGGTGATCGGCGTGGACGAGACCGCGCAGTGGCTCGACGACGCGGAGAAGCTGGCGGCGACCGACCCGGCCTCGGCCGAGCGGGCCTACCGCGCCGTGCTCGTGAAGAAGCCGGGGCACCCGAAGGCGAGCCTCGGGCTCGCCCGCCTGCTCGCCGCGGCCGGTCGCACCGACCAGGCGAAGGCGGTGCTCCAGACCGCGCAGGCCGACCCCGACTCGCCCGAGGCGGAGATGATCGCGACCGCGCTCCGCGCGCTCGCCGCGGCGGCAGCCGTGTCGCCGGCGGAGGAGCAGGCGCTGCGTGACAAGATCGCGGCCGACCCCGGCGACCTCGCTTCCCGGATCGCGCTCGGCAAGCTGCTCGCTGCGGGGCAGCGCTGGGACGACGCGCTCGCAGAACTGCTCGAGGCGGTGAAGCGCAACCGCGACTTCGACGAGGGGGCGGCCCGCAAGGCCATGCTCGACGTCTTCGCGCTGCTCGGCCGCGACAACCCGGTCACCTCCCGGTACCAGCGCGAGCTCTCGACCGTTCTCTTCCGCTGAGGCGCTCGTGGCGGGCTGGTCGATCGAGCGGCGCGCGGTCTCGCAGGCGCCCGTCGAGCGGGTGTGGGAACTGCTCGCCGATGCGCGGAGCTGGTCGTCCTGGTCGCGTCTCACGTCGAGCGCGCTCGCCGAGGAGGCGCCCGGCCCCGACCCGAACGGGATCGGGGCGCTGCGCCGCTTCTCGGTCGGGTTCGGCGCGAGCCTCGAGCGCGTGGTCGCCTACGAGCCGCCGCGACACCTGGCCTACGAGCTCGTCTCGGGGCTGCCGATCACCGGCTACCGGGCGGACGTGACCCTCGCGCCGCGGCCCGGCGGCGGGACCTCGATCGAGTGGCGCGCCAGCTACCGCGGGCGCCCGCCGGTCGTGGGCGCCGCGATCCACGCCTTTCTCGGCTGGTTCCTGCAGGACACCGCGAACCGGCTGGCCCGCGCGGCCGAGCGGTAGCGACAGGTCATCGGCGCCCCCGCTTCGGGAATTCCCCGGGTTGTGCCAACGGGGTGGGGGGAGTAGCCGAGAGGTCAGGAAGGCGGAGCGGTGGCCGGAGGAAAGCCCCCGGCCTCGGCCAGGAGGGTTTCCGATGACGTTCG
Organism: bacterium; assembly: GCA_018970825.1. Lineage (GTDB taxonomy): Bacteria > Desulfobacterota > Binatia > UBA12015 > UBA12015 > REEB422. The sequence continues at coordinate 5,839 of JAGWVP010000100.1, forward strand.
TCGAGATGCTGTCGAGTCGGGTGGGGCGGGTCGCGATCGCGGCAGCGCTCCTGCTCGGTCCGGGAGTCGCGGGCTCCGCCTTCGCGGTGCCGATCTGCAACAGCGGCACCGACTGCCGCAGCGCGCTGATCGCCGACGGGCAGGGCCTGATCGCGGCCCTCGAGGCGAACGTCGCCGAGGAACGCGACCGCCGCTCGCCGATCCAGGACCTGAACGAGGGCATCCGCCGATTCCAGGAGGAGGCGCCCGCGAAAGAGGCAATCACCTACTGCACCGGTGCCGCGAAGGAGGACGACCGCGGGCTCAAGAAGTTCGCCCGGGCGGTGAAGGGCATCGAGAAGCTGACGAGCCGCGGGCTCGCGCCCGCGAGCGTTGCGGCGCTGAACGCCGCGATGACGACCGACATCATCACGACCGTGACGGCGAACGTCGACGAGCTCGAGGCACTCCTCGGATCGGTGACCGCCCAGATGGAGACCAGCCGCTCGCGGATCGCGAAGGCGAACGAGTACTTCGCGCTCGGCAAGCTCGGCAAGGCGGCCGACCAGGCGCAGCGCGGCTACGACGTGGTTCGCGATCCCGGCTGCGAGGTCGGCATGCGATCCTGCACCGCGACCTTCACCCCGGACCTGATCGACAGCGACGTCGACAACTCGACGGACTTCGAGTTCACGCCCTCGCCCGAGGCCGCCTCGTGCAAGCTCGAAGTTCTGAGGAACGGCACGCTCCTCGAGGCCGGCGACCTGACCCCCTGCGAGGCGACGACCGACACCTTCGACTGGGACGCTCTGATCGGCATCGGCTTCGACCCCGCCGACACCCTCACCGTCCGCTACCTGCGCTCGAACGACACGCTCGCCTGCAGCGCGACCCTGACGCTCGCGCCGCTTGCACCTTAGGCTCCACGGAAACGCCTCGGGGCCGCGGGCGCGACGAGCATCCGCGACCCCGACGGCCTGCCTCCCGGCGAACGGCGCGACGACTCGTCGCGCCGTTCCTGCATGCGGCGGCCGGATGCGCTCAGACTTCGCCGCGCGTCGGGATCGCGCGCACCCGGGCGACGACCTCCGCCCACTCCGTCGGGTGGTTCGCCTCCGGTCTCGAATGGCAGATCGGTGCGATGCGATCGACGAGCCCCGCGTAGCGGGCCGCGAGCGCGTCCGGGACCTCGGCGGGCTCGCAGCGCACCGCGAACGCGTCGAGCACCCGGTCGTCGACCACCGCGCCCATGTCGAGCCAGCGGCCCTCGCGCACGAGCCGGTTCAGTTCGTCCTGCATCCCGCCCCAGCCGTGGGCTTCCAGCACGCAGCGGTAGGACGGCGTCGAGCCGTAGAAGGCGAGCTGCATGCGGGTCGTCTCCTCGGCGCGACGCATCTCCTCGGCCGTGTACCCGGTCACGACCAGCGCCTGGCAGGCGACCTCGAAATCGCGAGGCTGCCTCCCGGCGCGCGCGAGGCCCTCGTCGATCGCGGGGAGCGTCGTGCCGTGCAGGAACGCGGGCGAGTTCATCGGGTGGACGAAGAGCCCGTCGGCGACCTCGGCCGCCATGCGGGTCATCGGGCGCCCGACGCCGGCGAGCACGATCCGCGGCGGTCCCCAAGGGCTCGGCTCCGGCTTGAACAGCGGCGGCATGAGCGTGTGCCGGTAGAACTCGCCCTGGAAGTCGAGCTTCGCGCCCTCGTTCCAGCAGCGCCAGATCGCGCGGGTCGCGAGCACGATCTCGCGCATGCGGGCGATCGGCCGCTCCCAGGTCGCGCTGAACCGCCGCTCGACGTGGGCGCGCACCTGCGAGCCCAGCCCCAGCACGAAGCGCCCCTTCGAGAACAGCTGCAGGTCGTGGGCGAGCTGGGCCAGGTGCGCGGGGCTCCTCGGCAGCGCGATCGCGATCGCGGTCGCGAGCTCGACGCGCGAGGTGTGCTCGGCGGCGATCGCGAGCGGGAAGAACGGGTCGTGCGGGCCCTCGAAGGTGAAGATCCCGTCGTGGCCGATCTCCTCGAGCGCGCGCGCCTCGCCCGGGACGACGCCGAGATCGGTCGCGAGCAGCGGCGCGTCGACCTTCACACCGTGCCCCCGTTCGGCGAGATCACCTGCCCGGTGCAGAAACCGGCGTCGTTCGAGACGAGGTAGGCGCAGGCCGCCGCGACGTCGTCGGGCTGCCCGATGCGCTGCACCGGCAGTCGTCGCACGACCTCGTCGTAGAGGCCCTCGGGTGCTCCGGCGCCGCGGATGAGCGGCGTGTCGATCAGCCCGGGGGCGATCGCGTTGACCGTGACCCCGCGCGGCCCGAGCTCCTGGGCGAGCGACTTCGTGAGCCCGATCACGCCGGCCTTGGCCGCCGCGTAGTGCGAGAGCCCCGGTCCGCCGCCGTTCAGCGCGGCGGTCGACGACACGTTCACGATGCGCCCCCAGCCCGCCTCGGCCATCGACGGTGCGAGCTCGCGACAGGCGAGGAAGGTGCCCTTCAGGTGGACCGCGATCATGCGGTCGAAGGTCTCCTCCGCGAGCGTCGCGATCGGGTCGAAGGCGGCGATGCCGGCCGAGTTGACGAGGATCGAGGGCGTCCCGAGCTCGGCCCGGGTCCGCGCGGCCGCGTCCGCCACGGCGCGCGCCGCGGACACGTCGGCCGCGACCGCGATCGCCCGGCCGCCGCCGGCGCGGATCTCGGCCGCGACGGCCTCGGCCGTTCCGGCGTGGAGGTCGACCACGGCGACCGCGGCTCCTGCCGAGGCGAGGCGCAGCGCGATCGCGCGGCCGATGCCCGATCCCCCTCCCGTCACGAACGCGACCCGGCCCGCGTGCTCCATCCCTCGCCCGATATGATAGAGGGTCGCGCATGTCGACGCTTCGGATCGAGGGAGAGGTCGAGCGCCCGCTCGCGCTCGGCACGGGCGACCTTTCGGGATCGGCCGGGCAGGTCGAGGACGTGTCGGCGGTCGTTCCCGGCCGCCGCGGTCGCGCCGTCCGGCTCGAC
>JAGWVP010000101.1 GCA_018970825.1 bacterium
GGCTGCGCACGGACGACGGCCCCGCTCTCCTTCGCACGGCGGCACCCGCGCTGCGCATGGAGCTGATCGTCGTCTACCTGGTCGCGACTCTCCACAAGCTCAACCTCGACTTCCTCGACCCGGAGACGAGCTGCGTCTCGACGCTCCTGCGCGCGGCGAACGAGCAGGCCTTCCCGCTGCGGTTCCTTCCCCGGGTTCCGGACGGTCTCGTCCGGCCCGCCATCCACGCGACCCTCCTCGTCGAGGCGGCGATCCCCTTCCTGCTCTGGCTGCGATGCGGTCGCGCCGCCGGGATCGGGCTCGCGCTCCTCTTCCACTCCTTCCTCTCGTCGGGGCCCCGCAACGGGTTCTCGGCCTTCGCCATCGTGATCTTCCCGCTGCTCGTCCTCTTCTCGAGCGAGGCGAGCGCGGCACGCCTCGTCGACGCGGCGCGCGCCGTGAGGGCCCGACTGTCCGAAGGATTCGCCGGCCGCCTGGGGCCGTGGCTCGCGGGACTCGTGCTCCTCGTCGTGTCGGCGATGGCCGACCGGCTCGGAATGTACCGGCTCTTCCCGTTCTGGATCACCCTCGATCTCTTCCTCCTCGCCTTCTTCGCCGCCGAGGTGCTCCACCACCGGGCCGACATCGGCGATGCGTCGCCCCGACTCTTCGACGTCGAGTCGGCGGTGCTCACCGTGATGCCCGCCCTGCTGCTCGCGAGCAGCCTGTCGCCTTACCTGGGACTCAAGACGGAAGGCTCCTTCGCGATGTTCTCGAACCTGCGCACGGAGGGGCGTCACCCGAACTCGCTCGCGTTGCGGCTGATCTCGGTGTCGGCCCCGGCCTGCCTCGCGTCCTTCCCGCTCGACTCGAGGTCGACGACGAAACCGTCGATGCCCGCCGCGGCCGCGGCGCGTGCGTAGTCGGCGTCTTGGAAGAAGAGGTAGAGGCCGATCGTGCCCGCCGCACCGCGGGTCGACGGCGGAGGATCCGCGAGCGTCACCCGTGCCTCGGCCCCTGCGACCCACCCGTCTCGGGAGAGCGCTGGCCCGTCCCGAAGCGGCGGACGGCCTCGCGCGAGACCCTCCCGTAGCCTTCGTCACCCGGTTCGAGGTGGCGGAAGAGGGAGACGAAGGCCGCCGCACGCCCGCCGAACCGGTCGAGCTCGAGCGGCTCCATCGGGTCGATGTCCGCGACGCCGTGGACCGTGCGCCCGTCGTAGACCAGCACGTCGCCGGCCTGCGCGGAGTCCTCGAAGGGGATGCGACGGTCGTCGCGCTCGACGTACGCCCCGCCCTCCCGGTAGTCGACGCCATTCTCGGAGAGGAGGAAGAACACCTGGAAGTAGCCCATCTCCGACTCCTCGGTGACGAGCCGGGAGAACAGGTCGCGATGCGGGACCATGAAGCCGCCGCCGCGCGGGTACTGGTGGATGCGCGTGCAGGTGAACAGCCCGTCGTCGGTGCCTGCGACCGCGAAGTCGTCGGGCAGCCCGTAGAGCCGGTTGCGGAAGCGGGCGACCCGAGAAAAGGCGTCGCGCAGCCCGAAGACGTCCGGCGCGAAGATCGGGTTGTAGAGGATCCGGAGGAAGCGGCCCAGGGTGCGCCGCGTGTCCATGCCCGAGTTCGCGCCGACCACGAGTTTCTGGAAGTTGCGCCGCACGGCCTCGGTTTCGCGCGGGTCGTGCTTGCGGTCGTTCGCGGGATCGAAGCCGCGCGCGATCCGCTCGTGGGCAGCTCGAATCTCCCGGCGGTCGAGCAGGCCGGTCACCCGGACGACCGATCGCTCCTCGAGCTGCGCGCGCAGGCCCGCATAGTCGAGAGAGTCGAGTCCCGAGGCCCGGTGGGTCACCTCGGCGAGAAAGTCCGATGCCTCGCTCATGGAGAGGCCTCCGCGGTCGGCTTCCCGCCGAGCATTTCCGCCACGAAGCCGACGGCGTTCGCACCCTGCCACGCCAGGAGGAGCCCTGCCGCGCGAGAGTGCCAGGCGAGGGAGCGTCCCCGGGGCGCAAGCCGCCGGTACGCCGTCGCGAAGTTCGAGTAGAAGCCGAGAGCTCGCCGTCGAGACCGTTGCGCGTCGCCCCTCCGGCGAGCACGTCCGGATCGCGTCGCACGGCAGCGACCAGCCCGCCGAGCCACGCCGGCGTCGGCACGCAGTCGTCGTCGATGAACGCCAGGATCTCGCCGCGGGCGGAGGCCGCACCGAGGTTGCGCGCCACGCCCGGACCCGCGTTGTCCTGCCGGAGGACCCGCAGCTCGAAGCGGCCACGCGCGAGCGAGGAATCGAGAACCACGGGCTCCGGGGTTCCGTCGTCCACCACGACCACCTCGAACTCGCCCGCCTCGGCCGACTGGCGCGAAAGCCCCTCGATGCAACGGGCGAGCGCGCCCGGGCGCGCGAAGCTCGGGATCACGACGGTCGCTGTCGGAGAACTCGCTGCCATGCGATTTGCCGATGCCTCGAGGGGCCTCCGCGGAGAGGAAGATCAAGGCGGGGCTGGACTCGGCAACGCGGTCCTGTACCAGTGAATCCGCCATGGCGTCGACCACCTGGACCCCGCTCAAGAAGGCGATCCTGGAGGCGGCCATTCGCCAGCTCGCCAGGAGCGGCGAGGCCTCTCTTCGGGTCGACCGGATCGCGAGGGAGGCCGGCTGCTCCGCGGCCCTGCTCTACCGCCACTTCGAGAGCCGGGAGGGACTCCTGGAGGCCGCCATGGTCGAGCGGCTTCGGCGGGAGGCGGCCGCGATCACGAAGGACCTGCTGCAGGCCGTGGAGCAGAGCCGCGACACCGAGGACTTCGTCCGGATGGACGTCGCGATCTCCCGCGAGACCCACGGACGCCACCGGGCGCGCAACCGCGCGATCATCGCCGAGGTGCTCGCCGCGTCGCGCACCCGCCCCGCCCTTCGCAAGGAGTTCCTCGAGCAGCAGCGGGAGGTGCAGCGTGCCCTGACCGAACTCGTGAAGACGGGGCAGTCGAAGGGGATCTTCCGCGACGACGTCTCGGCCGACGCGATTTCGGAGTTCGTCCGTGCCTACACGTTCGGCCGGGCCCTGATCGACGCGGACCTGGAGTCCGCCGACCGTCTCGACGACTGGGTTCGGATCGTCGCCATCTTCGTCGAGAGCCTGCGCCCCGCGCAGGGAGCCGTCGCGGCCGTCAAGCGCCCGCAGCGACGCCCCGCGCCCGCCCCGGCGAAGACGGTCGAGGTCGTGGCGCCTCGCTCGCGTCGCGCTTCGAAGACCCGCCGACCCTGAATTCGGAACGAGCCAGGGGTCGCCGATCGCGGCCGGAGAACGGACTGCGGATCGCGCTCGCCTTCCTCGCGGGATCCGCGATCGCGCTCGGCCGGGCGCCGACGAGCGCCCGTGCCGACGACACCTTCGGACAGCGCGTCCTCGGTACGATCGGACTCGACGCCGGCGTGCAGGGCCCCCCGGGCCTCCACCTGGGCGAACGCTTCCTGCTCTTCGAGGCCGACCGCCTGCTGGACCGCAAGGGCGACCCTCTTCCCGTGCGAGGCCTCGACGTCCGCTCCTGGGCGAACGTCGTCGGAATCGGGGCGACCTTTCGGCTCGCGGACGGCGCCGGCCCGTTCTGGACCCTGGCCTTCGCCGTGCCGGTCGCGAGAATCGACGTCCGCGCGGGCCTGCCCGCGATCTCCTTCGACCGCGAGGGGCTCGGTGACATCGCGATCGAGCCCGTGAGACTGGGCTGGCGGCTCCCGCGCGTGGACGTGGTCGGCGGCTACGACGTCTACGCGCCGACGCAGCAGCTGAACCGGGGCGGCATCGCCCGCTCGCAGTGGACGCACCAGCTCTCGGCGGGCGGCACCCTGTGGCTCGACGACCAGCGAGGCTTTCGGATCTCGGCGCTCGCGAGCTGGAACATCTACGAGCGCAAGCCCGACGTGGACGTGACCCGCGGCCAGACCGTGCAGGTGCAGGGCGGGATCGGCGGCCGCTTCCTTCGCATCGTCGACCTCGGCGTCGCGAGCTACGCGCTCTGGCAGACCGGCCGCGACCGGGGCGCCGACCTGCCGCCGGCGCTCACGGGCCAGCGCGAGCGCGCCGTCGGCTTGGGCCCCGAGATCGACGTGCTGCTGCCGTGGATCCGGAGCAGGCTCACGGTGCGCTACGAGTGGGAGGTCTCGGGACGTGCGCGCCTCGACGGGAGCATCCTGGTCGTCGGTCTCGGGTTCGCGGCCTGGCAACCGGAGGGATAGCCTCACGCTCGTGGCCGCCCCGGTCCTGGTGCTCCTCTCGGTGGCAGGGGCCGCCCTGGCGATCGCGTCCCGGCTCGCGAAGGCGGCCATGCGCGTTGGCAGTCGATCGGGCGAGCGGCGGGCACTCGCGGCGGCGGGAGCGCTCGCGGGGGTCGCCGTGGCCTGTGCTCTCGTGGATTCCGGCGAAAGGCCTGCCTTGCGCTCGGCGTCCCTTCCCCTCGGACTCATGAGATTTCGCGCATCGATGGCCCGGTCGCGGGTCGAGCGGATGCTGCGGGCGCTTCGCGACGCGGCACGAGCCCTCCGTCTTCGTGACTTCCATTCCCCGAACGGCCCGCCTACCGACTCGGGACGTCCTCGCCCGGAAGACGACCCCGAGCCGATCGAGCCCTTCGCCGTCGAGAACGCCTCGATGTGCGTGAACCTGAACCAGTGCGACCTGCACTGCATCATGTGCTGGACCCTCCCGGACCGGGAGCGCCAGCGGAAGGGGCACCTGCCGCTCGACCCGATGAACATGCCGCGCGAGCGGCTGCTCGAATTCCTCCGCACGCCGGAGATCCAGGCTCTCCCCTCGCTCAGCGTGGTCGGCGGAGGCGAGCCCTTCGTCTACCCGTTCATCGGGGACCTGCTGCGGGAGGGGCCGACGCCGACCCGGCGCTTGATGATCATGACGCACGGCGGGCTCATCCACCGAACCGAGGCTCTCTGGCAGGCGGCGGAATCGGCGTCGATCACGCTCACCTTCTCGATCGATGCCGCCACCGAGCAGACCTACTCCGAGATCCGCCGCGGCGGGAACTGGTCGCAACTGGTCGAGAACGTGAATCGCTACGCGGAAGCGTGCCGCGCGAATCCGTCCGCACACCTGAACGCGTCGTTCGTCGTACTGCAGCGGAATCTCGACGAAGTCCTGCCCTTCCTGGAGCTCTGCGTGCGCTGGGGGGCACGGTACGTCCACTTCCACCCGGCGATCGCCGGCGCGTACCCGGAGGAGTGGCGCGTGGACCGAGGCAGCGACCACTACCTCGGCGTCATGCGGGAGGCCTTCGAATTCACGCGAGCCGCCGGGATCTGGCTCGACTCTCCGGAGGAACTCCTGACCTCTCCCGCCCTGCTCGAGGGTGCCTCGCGGAGTGAAGCCGCCGTGAAGCACCCCGTCGACGAGGGCAAGGAGGCGCTCGACCCGCGCCGATCGTGTCGCCTGCACACCGAGTCGATGACCATCAGCCACCTCGGCGAGGTCTTCGTCTGCGATACGGCGTTCCGCATCTGGTACTCTTGCGGAAACGTGTTCGAGGGCGGGATCGCCGGCGCGTGGAAGTCGTCGGCCTGGAGTTCTCTCCGACGGGCCCATCGCGAGGGGCGCCCCGAAGAACACCCGCTCTGCCGGAACTGCCTGCTCCTGCGTTGATCGGCTCGGCGGCACGCCACGGAATCGACTCGCCGATGGCCGTGGGCGCAGCGAGGTCCCGGGCTTCGCGCTCTCGCACCGGGCCCTCGAGGGTTCCGTCCCCGGCCTGCCGACGCGACGAAGGGCCCGGGGCACGTGCCCCGGGCCCTTCCCGGTAAGTGGAGGCGGCGGGAATCGAACCCGCGTCCGAAGGAGCTCACCCGAACGTTTCTACACGCTTAGCCCACGATTTTCGTCATCCCGGCAGCGCCCGTGGGCGGGCTATGCCGAGACCAGCCGGGGAAGATTTGAGTCTCGGGCCTCCCGGCGGCAGCCCTCGACCGATCCCGCATTGTGTCGCCCGTTTCGACCCGGCAGGAGCGGACCGAGCGAGCGCCAGAAGACCTTAGGCCGCCTGGAGGGTGTTGAAATTATCCGCAGTTAGTCTGCGTGCCGGATGATTAACGAGGCCAACCGACATCCTCGGCGTGCTGCGAACGGACTCGCGCCCTCCGTCGAAACCAGGTCGCCCCCATTGACGACGCTCGCACTCTAACCACGGGGCACGACGCGCGCCAGACCTCGACCGCCGCACCGGACAACGGCTGGCTGCCCCGGGACGGCCTGTTACCTTCCACGGGAAGAGCGATCCCCGGGAGGGACGGAGTCGGAGGTAGCAGGCCCCGTGGAGGTCCAGAAGATCCTCGTCATGACCGGCGGCGGCGACGCCCCCGGGTTGAACGCCGTGATCCGCGCCGTCGTGAAGCGCGCGGTCCTGGGCCACGATTGGGAGGTTGTCGGCAGCGTCGAGTCGTTCAACGGCGTGCTCGACGACCCGATGCGGATCGTCCGCCTCGAGCTCTCGAACGTGGCCGGGCTCCTGATGCGCGGCGGCACGATCCTCGGCACCTCCAACCGCGGCGGGCCCTTCGAGTCCCCCGTCCGGCGTCCCGACGGCACGATCGAGACCGTCGATCGCTCCGACGAGCTCATCCGGCGTCTCCACCGCATCGGCATCGACGCCGTGGTCTCGATCGGCGGCGACGGCTCGCAGCGGATCGCACAAGCCCTCTACGAGAAGGGCCTTCCGATCGTCGGCGTGCCCAAGACGATCGACAACGACCTCGACGCGACCGAGATGACCTTCGGCTTCCAGACCGCGGTCGAGACCGCGACCGACGCGATCGACAAGCTGCAGACCACCGCCGAGAGCCACGACCGCGTCATGATCGTCGAGCTCATGGGCCGCGACGCCGGCTGGATCGCGCTCTCGGCCGGGATCGCCGGCGGCGCCGACACGATCCTGATCCCCGAGATCCCCTTCGAGGTCGACAACGTCGCGATGCACGTGAAGCGCCGCCGCAAGGCCGGGCACCACTTCTCGATCATCGTGGTCGCCGAGGGCGCCTTCCCGCTCGGCGGCACGGCCCTCACCGTGAAGGAGCGCGAGCCCGGGCGCCCGAACCCGATCCTGGGCGGCGTCGGCCGCTGGCTCGGCGACGAGCTCGAGGCGCGCGGGTTCCCCGAGACGCGCGTCTGCGTGCTGGGTCACCTCCAGCGCGGCGGCGTGCCCGCCGCGATGGATCGCCTGCTCGCGACCCGCTTCGGCGTCGCCGCCGTCGACCTGGTCGCCGAGGGGCGCTTCGGCGAGATGGTGGCGCTGCGCGGCGACGACATCGTGTCGGTGCCGATCCGCGACGCGATCACGCGCTACCGGACGATCGACCGCGACCACAACCTGCTCCGCACCGGCCGCGGGCTCGGGATCTGCTTCGGGGACGTCGTGCCGCGCAGCTGAGACCGGCCGCGCTCAGCGGACCTTCGCGTGGACGAGGGCGTCGCGGAGCCCGGGGCCGATCGTCGGGCAGACGTGCCAGCGACGGAGCCGCCCCTCGTACTCGAGCCCGGCCTTCTCCAGGACGCGCGCCGAAGCCTCGTTGTCGGCGTCGCAGAAGGCCCACGCTCGCTCGATCCCGTCCTGCGCGAGCGCCCACTCGACGAGGTGGCGCAGCGCCTCGGTGGCGAGGCCGCGCCCCCAGGCGGGACGTGCGAGCGCGTAGCCGTAGGACACCTTGCCGCCGTCGCGGTCGAGCCCGATCGAACCGATCGGGGCCTCCTCGCCGCGTCGAAAGAGCAGCCATGCATGGTGCCCGGTGCCGCTCCGCCAGGCCGCCTCGCACGCGCGGAAGAACTCCTCGAGCGACTCGACGTGTTCGTGCGGCGCCCAGGCGAGGTAGCGCGTCACCTCGGGGTCGGACGCCCAGGCCGCGAGCACCGCGGGCGCGTCCTCGGCTCGTGGCGGTCGCGCGACCATGCGCTCGGTCTCGAAGGTGCGGGGCGGGCGGAGCACGCTCCACCGGTAGTGGCGCCGCGGGGATCACGCCAGCGGGCTCGCGACGGCTCGAGCCGGTCTGCGGCCCGGCGCGACGCTCGACAGGCGCATCGCCCCGGCGTAGGAGCGGCGCCATGAAGCGAACCGAGACCCTCGCCCTCGCCGGGCTGCTCGCCGCCCTGCCGCTCGTCTCCGGATGCGTCGCCGCGATCTCGGCCGCGAACCAGGCGCCGCCCTCCCCCGCCGTGGTCGCGACGATCCCGCTCGCCGACTTCGGCACCGACGTGAAACTCTCGCCCGACGGGCGGCTCGCCTACGTCGCGATGACCGACAAGATCCAGGTCGTCGACACGACGACGCGCACGGTCGCGCGAACGATCATGACCGGCGACGTCCCCTACCGGATGGCGATCACCCGCGACGGCTCGACCGCCTACGCGATGGACCTGATGCAGCGGGCGCTCCTGCAGGTCGACCTGGTCGCCGGCAAGCTCGTGCGCCGCCTCGACGTCGACGAGCCGCAGCACCCGGCACTCCGTCCCGACGTCGTGCTGGTGTCCGACGAGAGCCAGGCGATCGTCACGATCAGCGACAACGGCGGCGCCGACCAGCTGACCGTCGTCGATCTCAAGGGCAACGCCCCGAACAAGTCCCACGGGCTCGACTTCCATCCCGGCCCGCTCGCGAAGAGCGCCGACGGCGGAACGCTCTACGTCGCCGGCTGCCACGGCTTCTGCAGCGACGGCACGGTCCACGCGCTCTCGATGTCCGCGCTTGCCCCGCTCGGCCGCACCGGGCTGCCGACGCTGCCGGGGGACATGGTGCGCACCGGCACGGGCTCGAGCCTGTGGGTGACCAACGGCCTCG
>JAGWVP010000102.1 GCA_018970825.1 bacterium
CCCCCGCCGCGACCGAGGAGAAGTCATCATGAAGCATCCGAACCGTTCCGACTCCCGCGCCGTCGCGCGCGGCCTCGCCGCGGCGGCACTCGTCGCGGCGATCGCGTCGCCCGCGACCGTCCGCGCGCAGGCCGCCGCCCACGATGCACATGCGCTTCCTGCGGGCCCGATCGGCGATCGGCACGAGATCATGGAGGACATGGGCCGCTCGGCGAAGGCGATCGGCGCCGCGCTCAAGGCCGGCAAGCCGGCCGAAGCGGCGGCACCCGCCGCCGACATCGCGGCCAAGGTCGACGACTTCCTGAAGCTCTTTCCCGACGGCAGCGTCGGGCACGGCTCGCGCGCCAAGGCCGCGATCTGGAGCGAGCGTGCGAAGTTCGACTCGATCGGCGCGGACCTGAAGGTGAAGGCGACGGCCGTGGCGGACGCGGCGAAGTCCGGCGGCGACGTGAAGGCCGCGAGCAACGCGATGTTCGGCGACTGCAAGTCCTGCCACGACCAGTTCCGGGAGCCCGAGCCGGGGCAGTGAGCGCCGTCGCGGGGCTGCGTGCCACGGAAAGCGGCGCGCGGCCCCGCCTGCTCTTCGCGCGCGTCCCGTGCGCCGCGCTCGCTTGAAGTGCCGGGGGCCTTCCTGCAAAGGACGAAGGACCCGGGGCCGACCCCGGGCGACTCGAGCGTCTGCATGGGCAACGACGGCCGGCCGGATCGAGCGCTCGCGCGGTTCCGCGTCGGCATCGAGGTGCGCTCCCTCGACCGGGGTGGTCTCGAGGGCGTCGTCGCCCAACTCGTGCGCGGGCTGCCGGCCGAAGGCGTCCTGCCGGTCGTCTTCTGCACCGAGCGCGGCGGTGCCCTCGCGGACGAGCTTCGGCGGGAGGGCGCGACCGTCGAGGTGCTGACCTCGGACGATCGCGCGACCGAGATGGGCGTGCTCCTGCGCGAGCACGCGATCGACCTCCTGAACCCCCACTTCTCGACGGTCGGCACGGCGCCCGCGGCCGCGCTCGGGATCCCGGTCGTCGCGACCCTGCACAACGCCTACGCCTGGGTCGGGGCGGGCGCCTGGGACGACTTCCGCACGGCGGCGCGCGGGGTGACGGCGTGGATCGCCGTCTCCCGCTCGGTCGCGGACTTCTGCGCGCGACGCTTCGCGATCGACCCGGCGCGGATCGAGGTGATCCCGAACGGCGCCCGCTTCGGGCGCGCGCGCGACTCGATCGTCGAGCGGCGTCGCCGTCGCGAGCGCCTCGGGATCCAGGCCGAGGCCGAGCTGCTCGTGCAGGTCGGCGCGGTGTCGCGGGTGAAGTCGCAGCTCGCGCTGGTCGACGCGGTCGCGGAACTTCGCCACCGCAGGCCTTCGCTCGTCGCGTGGATCGCGGGTCCCGTCGCGGAGTCCGACTACGAGGAGACGGTGCGCCGCCGCATCGCCGAGTCCGGGCTCGACGGCCGTGTCGTGCTCGCCGGCGCGCGCGACGACGTGCACGAGATCCTCGCCGCCGCCGACGCGTTCGTGCTGCCGAGCGTGATCGAGGGATCGAGTCTCGCCGCCCTCGAGGCGCTCGGGTCGGGCGTGCCGGTCGTGCTGACGCGCACCGGGGACGCGGTCGAGCTCCTCGGCGAGTCGCCGGCGATCCCGGGCGAGGCCGCGCCGAAGCTCGCGGGCGCGCTGCTCGACGGCCCCGTCCTCGACCCGTGGTCCGTGGACGCCGACCGCCTGCGCGAGATCGCGGGAAGCGAGCACCCGTCTCACGCACCGGCGCTCGCGCGCGCGATCGACCAGGTCCTCGACGACCTCCCGGCCCGCCGTGCCGCGGCCGTGGCTCGGGCCGCGGAACTCGTCGCGACGCGCACGCCGGAGGCGATGTGCCGACGCACCGCGGGTTTCCTGCTGCGGGTCGGTGCGACCGAGGCGGCCGCGCGCGCCCGCTCGCTCGCGGGCGAGCTCGAGCGCGAGCGCCGGACGATCGAGGACCTGCGCCGCAACGACGAGGAAGTTCGCGCGCTGCGCGAGCGATTCTCGGGCTTCGAGTCGCAGCTGGGCGGCGTCGCCTCCCGGCTCGGCGGCGTCGAGGCCGAGGTGCTCACGGTGTCGCGGACGGCGTCGAATACGCTCGCCACGGCGACCCGCACGCTCGACAAGCTGCGACTCAAGGCGCGGCTCGAGGGCGCGTGGCGCGGCCTCTTCGGGGGCGGTGCGCCGGCGTCGCCGGTGCCGACGCCGCGGCCGACCCGCGAGGGAGTGCCGGCGACGGCTTCCGCTCCGGCGCCCGCACCGGCCGCGGGCCCGACGGCCGCGCCGCCGAGAGGTTCGGTGCCCGCGGTCGCGCCCGGTGCGCGCCGCGAGCGCTGGCTGCTCCTCGCGGTGGTGCCCTACGACGACATCGGCGGAGCCCAGCGAAGCGCGCAACTCGCACGCGCGCTCGCCCGGCGCGGCGTGCCGGTAGGCTACGCCGCCCGCTTCCCGCGGGCCGAGTCGGTCGACCTCGGGATCCGTCCCGACGTTCCCGGGCTCGAGATCCTCCCGTGGGACGAGCAGGGGCTCGTCGACTGGGTGCGCGCGACCGACGACCGCGTGTTCGTGCTCGTGGAGGTGCCCGATCCGCAGGCGCTCGCGATCGCGCGGGCGGCGCGCGCTGCGGGTGCGCGCGTCGTCTACGACAAGGTCGACGCCTGGGAGGCGTGCTCGTGGGCGACGTGGTTCGATCCGTCGGTCGAGCGCGCGCTGGTCGAGTCGTCGGACGACCTGGTCGCCTCGGCGAAGCTCCTCCAGCGCGGGCTCGCGTCGGCCGGGCGCCCGGTGGCGCTCGTGCCCAACGCGGTCGACCGGCGACTCTTCGATCCGGAGTCGCCGCGTGCGTGCGCGGTCCCGGCCGACCTCGAGCGCGGCGAGCGGACGCTCGTCTACGCCGGTTCGCTCTGGGGCGACTGGTTCGACTGGGGCATCGTCGCCGGCACCGCCGCGGCCCGGCCCGCGTGGCGGATCGCGCTCGTCGGCGACCCGCCGACCGAGCCACCGCCGGGCCTGCCCGACAACGTGCGCTTCCTCGGCTTGAAGCCGCAGTCCGACCTGCCGGCCTACTACGCGGCGGCCGACGCCTGTCTCATCCCGTTCACCCCGGGCCCGGTGGTCGACGCGGTGAGCCCGCTCAAGGTCTTCGAGTACCTCGCGATGAAACGGCCGGTCGTCGCGACGCCGATGCCCGAGCTCGCGGGGCTGCCGCACGTGTTCGCGGCGGCGGACGCGGAAGCGACCGTGGCCGCCGTCGAGCGCGCCTGCGCGACGCCGGTGCCGACCGCGGAGATCGATGCGTTCCTCGGCCGCAACACCTGGGAGGTTCGGGCCGCGGCGCTCGCGGAGACCGTGGCCCGGCCGACGATCAGCGTGATCGTGCTCTGCTACGACAACGAGGACGTCATCGGAAAGTGCGTCGAGTCGCTGCTGCGACACCGCGGCGACGCCGGCTACGAGATCGTCGTCGTCGACAACGGGAGCCGCGACGGCTCGGTCGAGCTGCTGCGATCGCTCGAGCGGCCGGGCGGGATCCGGCTGCTGCGCAACGTGCGCAACGGCTGCTCGTCGGGCCGCAACCTGGGCGTGCGCGAGACCTCGGGCGAGGTCGTGGTCTTCCTCGACAGCGACCAGTGGGCCGAGCGCGACGGCTGGCTCGACCCGGCGCTCGCGGTCCTCGAGGCCCACCGCGACGTCGGCGCGGTGGCGTGGAACGCGGGGTGGTTCGCGCCGGGCACCGGCGGCGGCCCGATCGTCGACGACTACCCCGACCGCGCGATGGGCGGCGCGCACGCGGGACGTGCCTTCCGCGACGACGTGGCCTACCTCGCGACCTCGGGTTTCGTCGTGCCCCGTCGCGTGCTCTCGCGCACCCGCGGCTTCGACGAGTTCTACGACCCGACCTGCTTCGAGGACACCGACCTCTCGTTCCAGGTGAAGGCCGCCGGCTACCGCATCGCCTACTGCCCGGCGATGGCGCTCGGCCACCGGCCGCACGCGACCACCGGCTCGCTCGGCTCCTACGACGCCGTGCGCGCGCGTAACGAGCGCTACTTCCTCGCGAAGTGGCGCGACTACCCGGAATACTTCTTCTCGCCGCCCTGAGTCGTCGCGGGGCCGCACGCCGCTCGCCGCGGCGCGCCTCGACGACGGCGGCGCCGGAGCGCCGCCGTCAGACCGGCTTCTCGACCACGGCCTCGGGACGCGACGGGTCGACGATCGCGCCCGCCGCCCGCAGCGCGAGAGCCTGCAGCGTGAGCGTCGGGTTGTACCCGGAGCCCGTGGGCAGGACGCCGCCGTCGACCTGCCAGAGGTTGTCGAGGTCGTGGAACTTCTGCAGGCGGTCGACGACCGAGGTGCGCGGGTCGTCGCCCATGCGCGCCGTGCCGAGCACGTGGCGGGTCCGCGGCGCGGGCTGTCCGTCGTAGCGCGGCGCGACGAAGGCGAACTGCGCCCCGGCCGCGCCGTGGAGGTCGATCAGCTTCGGGGCGTAGAAGCGGCTCGCCGCGAGCTCCATCGCGTGCGGCTGGTAGGTGATGCGCGGCACCGGCAGGCCGTCGACGTCGCGCAGGTCGGGGTCGAGGTCGACCCGGTTCGTCGGCTGCGGCGCGTCCTCTCCCTGCATCGTCATGACGGCGATGTGGGCGCCGAACGGGCTCGAGCGAAGGAAGCTCTTGAGCGAAGCACCGCGCTGCCCGGTGTCGATCAGGTAGTTCTTCGCCTCGGCGATCTTCTCGGAGTTCGTGCCGAATTCGACGATGCCGCCGAGCGGGCGATCGGGGTCGCCCGGGACGCCGCGGAAGTCGGAAAAGCCGGCGCTCACCGACTTGCCGCGCTCGCCGTGGAGGCTCTGGCGGTAGATGCCGATCGCGAGCGTCTGGAAGTGGAACATGAGGTTGCGGCCGAGTTGCCCCGAGGAGTTGCCGAGCCCGGCCCCGCCCGGGTCCGAGAGCAGGCACAGGCGAGCGGACTCGATGCCGCTCGCCGCGAGCAGCACGCGGTCGCCGGACACCGACGCCGGTCGTCCCTGCGGGTCGAGGTAGTGCACCGCGACCACTCTCCGCCCGCTCGCATCGGTCTCGAGGCGGGTCGCCTTGCACTCCGAGCGCAGCTGCACGTTGCCGGTCAAGAGAGCTGCGCGCAGAGGTGCGACCGAGCCCTTCGCGTTCACCGGGCAGCCGTAACCCGAGCAGAAGCCGCAGTCGTTGCAGGCGGGACGGCCGTCGCGCGGGATCGAGTTCACCGCGGCCGGGTAGGGAAAGGGATGGAGCCCGAGTCTCCGCGCGCCCTCCGAGAGGAGATGCGACACGTACATCGGTGCGCCGACCGGCATCGGGTAGGGACCCGAGCGCCGGGCGGCGAACGGATCGGCCCCGACCTCGCCCTGCACGCCGACGAGACGCTCGGTCGCCGCGTAGAACGGCTCGAGCTCGTCGTAGTCGAGGGGCCAGTCGGCGAAGCTCGCGCCGGGGACGTCGCCGAGCTCCGAGCGCATGCGGAAGTCGAACTCGGCGAAGCGCGGAGACTTCATGTCGGCAATGACCCAGCCGCCGCCGACCGTGCGAGGCAGGTCGTTCACGCTGCCGACGTATCCTCGTGGGCCGTCGGCCTCCGAGGCCCGGAAGCTCCGCGGCTCGACCCGGGCCTGCCAGGAGAAGAAGCCGCGCACGCTCGCCTTGATCTCGTCGTTCGCGAAGATCGGGCGCGGGTTGCCGGGGGCCGGGTCGTCGAGCCCGGGGAACCAGTTCGGGCCGGCTTCCAGGATGCAGACCTTGAGCCCGTTGGTCGCGAGCACGCGGGCCGCGATCCCTCCGCCCGCGCCGCTGCCGACGATCACCGCGTCGAAGCGGTCGAGCGAGGTGTCGCCGAGCACGTGCGGGACGCGCGAGGGAAGCCGGGCCATCAGAAAAACCTCTTCCCGCCGAGCCCGAGCACGGTCGCCTCGACGAAGCGCTCGACCTCCGGTTCGAGTCCGTCGTTCGGCAGCGCCGGGTCGAGCGACTGGTTCGGCCGGTCGGGTCGGTCGAAGACGGTGCCGGTCGCGGGATCGAAGAGCGTGTGCCCGAGCGGCTGGCTGTCGCCGTCCCAGTGGAAGTCGCGCCAGGCGATCCCGCCGCGGTTGCCACCGTACTCGGGTGCGCACAGCAGGCCCTCGGCGAGGTGGTTCAGCACCGCCAGGCGGAAGTCCCCGTCGCTCGCGTCGAAGACGGCGAGCCTCGCCGGCTCGTCGAGCGAAGCGAGGTCCGCAGCCCCGCGCTCGCGGGCGAGCCGGTCGAGGTCGGCGAGACCGGCCCGGTAGATCGCGCGCAGGCCCCGGGCCGTCGGCACGATCGGCGCGTTGATCGAGCCGTTCTCGACGGCATCGGAGCCGAGGAGCTCGATGCGCGCCGCGATCTCCTGCAGTCGCGACGGCACGACGACCTCGACGAAGTCGTCGTCGGGGAACTCGGAGCCCGCTTCGCCGGTGCGCGGGTCGGGCCAGGGCTCGCGTCCGCTGAACGGGCCGCCCCGCAGCAGGTCGGGCAACGGTCCGTCGAGCGAGGCGAGCAGGCGGTCGACGTAGTCGACCGCGCCCGCGCCGACCGCGCCGACCGTGTCGTCCTCGGGCACGACGGCCGCGGCGAGCGCGGTGAGCGTCGCGCGCTCCGCGTCGTCGAGGAACGAGCGGACGGGGAGAGGCCCCGGCCCGCTCGAGGTCGTGCCGCAGCCCGCGAGCGACGGCGCCCAGAGGGCGAGTCCTCCCGCGCCGGCGGCCTTCAGGAACTCCCTGCGTCGGATGCGGATGCGCATGACGCCTTCGTCTAGGGGCGAGCGCGGACGCCTGTCAACGCGGCCCGGGACGTGAGCCGCACCCCGTGGCCCGCTCGCGACGCGAGCGGGGGCGCAGCCGCCGTCGCGCGCGCCCGGCGGCGGCGCGTCCCGACCCCGGTCAGCGCCCCTTCCAGTTCGGCGCGCGCTTCTCCTTGAAGGCCGCGATTCCCTCCTTCGCGTCCTCGCTCATGAACACCGAGGACGAGAAGCTCATCTCGTTCACGAGTGCGGCCTTCAGGTCGAGGAAGGTGCTCTGCTTCGCCGACTGCTTGCAGGCACGCACCGCGAGCGGCCCGTTCAGGCAGATCGTGTCGGCCCACTCGCGCGCCTTCGCCATCACCTGGTCGCGGGGGACGATCGCGTTCACGAGCCCCATCTGGAGCGCGCGTTCCGGCGTGATGCGGTCGGCGAGCAGCAGCACCTCCATCGCGTTGCACCACGAGAGCTGGCGCGCGCTGTGGACGGTCGATCCGCCGCCCGGAAAGAGCCCGCGGCGCGGCTCCGCGAGCTGGAACCACGCGTCCTCGGACACGACGCGCAGGTCGGTGTTCCACATCATCTCCATGCCGCCGGCGGCACAGATGCCGTTGATCGCGGCGATCACCGGCTTGTAGAGCGCGAATTCGCTCCCGTCGGGCAGCATCGCGCCGTCGCGAAGCACCGCGATCAGGCTGTGGGCCATCGTGTACTGCGAGCCCTCGACCTGCTCCTTCGACTTGCCGGCCGCGAGCTGGTCGGCCTGCTCGGTCACGATCGTGATGAACTTCTTGAGATCCGCGCCGACGCAGTAGACGTCGCCGACCCCGGTCAGGATCGCGACGAAGGCGTCGTCGTCGTCGCGGTAGCGGACCCAGGCGTCGGCGAGTTGGCCGAAGTGCTCCAGGTCGAGCGAGTTGCGCGCCTCGGGGCGGTCGATCGTGATCGTGACGACGTGTCCGGACTTCTCGTAATGAATGGCCATGGGCCGCAGGATCCACGGGGTCGGACGCGAGTCAAACGGTGCGCGGATCCCGCCGCGGGTCGGTCGGAGCGGAAGCGCCGCGTGCGTCGCAGTCCCGGCCGCGCGGCCGGACGCACGCTTCGTGCGGGTGCCCGACGTGGCGGTCAGGCTCCCGCGAGCGCCTCGAAGGTCCGCCGGGTGACCGCCTCGTCCGGAAAGAACGGCGCCACCATCGGGGTCGTCACGCCGGCCTCGCGGAAGGCGGCGATGCGCTCGCGGCACTCCTCGGCGCCGCCGATGATCGCGATGCGGTCGATCATGTCGTCGGTCACCGCCGCCGCCACCCGGCCCCGGTCCTTGCCCTGCCAGCCGGCCAGGATCTCGGATGCCTCGCCCTCGAACCCGCACCAGGAGACGAACCGGTTGTAGACCGAGGTCGCGAAGTAGGGGCCGAAGAACGACCGCAGGATCGCGCGGGCCTGCGACTTGTCGTCGGTCACGCACACCTGGAAGCGCGCGACGACCTCGAGCGCGTCCGGGTCGCGCCCGGCGTCGCGGGCGGAAGTGCGTGCGATCTCGAGCATCCGCGGCACGGCCTCGACCGGCATCATGTTCAGGGTGACGCCGTCGCCGACTTCGCCCGCGACCCGCAGCATCGGCGGCATGAGCGCGCCCACGTGGATCGGGATCGGCGGCGAGGGCGTCTTCATGAGCAGGCGGTAGCCGTGGCTCGCGACCGTGCGGCCTTCGAACGCGGTCTTTCCGCCTTCGAGGATCGAGCGGACGAGCGTCACGGTCTCGCGGACCCGCGCGAGCGGCCTGCGGAACGGGATCCCGCTCCAGGCCTGCACGATGTTCTCGCTCGAAGCACCGATGCCGAGCACGAAGCGCCCCGGTGCGAGTTCGTTGCAGGAGGCCGCCGCCCCCGCGATCACCGGCGGCGTGCGGGTGTAGGCCGGGATGACGGCCGTGCCGATCCGGACCCGGGAGGTCACCGCGGCCGCGGCGGCCGCCACGACGAACGGGTCC
>JAGWVP010000103.1 GCA_018970825.1 bacterium
CTTGTTGTCGGCGGCCATCTCGCGCTCGCCCTGGAAGACGCGGATCGTCACCGCGGTCTGGTTGTCCGAGGCGGTCGAGAACACCTGGCTCTTCTTGGTCGGGATGGTGGTGTTCTTCTCGATGAGCTTCGTGCACACGCCGCCCAGCGTCTCGATGCCGAGCGAGAGCGGGGTCACGTCGAGGAGCAGGACGTCCTTGACCTCGCCCTTGAGTACGCCGCCCTGCACGCCGGCGCCGACCGCGACGACCTCGTCGGGGTTCACGCCCTTGTGGGGCTCCTTGCCGAAGAGCTTCTTCACCCGGGCCTGCACGGCCGGCATGCGGGTCATGCCGCCGACGAGCACCACCTCGTCGATGTCCTTGGTCGACATGCCCGCGTCGCGCAGTGCCGTGACGCAGGGCGCGTCGAGCCGATCGAGGAGGTCCGCGACGAGGGCCTCGAGCTTCGCGCGCGAGAGCTTCACGTTCAGGTGCTTGGGGCCCGAGGCGTCCGCCGTGACGAACGGCAGGTTGATGTCGGTCTCCATCGAGCTCGAGAGCTCGATCTTGGCCTTTTCGGCGGCCTCCTTCAGGCGCTGGAGCGCCATGCGGTCGCCGCGCAGGTCGATGCCCTGGTCCTTCTTGAACTCGTCGGCGAGCCAGTCGATGATCCGCTGGTCGAAGTCCTCGCCGCCGAGGAAGGTGTCGCCGTTGGTCGACTTCACCTCGAAGACGCCGTCGCCGACCTCGAGCACCGAGACGTCGAAGGTGCCGCCGCCGAGGTCGAAGACCGCGATCTTCTCGTCCTTCTTCTTGTCGAGCCCGTAGGCGAGCGCCGCCGCGGTCGGCTCGTTGATGATGCGCTTCACCTCGAGCCCGGCGATGCGGCCCGCGTCCTTGGTCGCCTGGCGCTGGCTGTCGTTGAAGTAGGCCGGGACGGTGATGACCGCCTCGGTCACCTTCTCGCCGAGGTAGTCCTCGGCGGTCTGCTTCATCTTCTGGAGAACGAAAGCCGAGATCTCCGCCGGGCTGTACTTCTTGCCGCGGATCTCGACCCAGGCGTCGCCGTTGTCGCCGCGGACGACCTTGTAGGGGAGCACCTTCATCGCGCGCTGCACCTCGGCGTCGTCGTAGCGACGGCCGATCAGGCGCTTGATCGCGAAGATGGTGTTCTCCGGGTTCGTCACCGCCTGGCGGCGCGCGATCTGGCCGACCAGCCGCTCGCCGTTCTCGGCGAAGGCCACCACCGACGGGGTGATGCGGCTTCCCTCCGAGTTCGTGATGACCGTCGGGTCGCCGCCCTCCATGATCGCGACGCAGGAGTTCGTCGTCCCGAGGTCGATGCCGATGATCTTGCTCATGTTCGCCTTTCCGGGGCGCGGAAGCCCCCTCGCCGCACCGTCCGGGAGGTCCCCCGGACGGGATCGGGCCGCGTGGTCCGCGCCTGCCTTTCGTGGAGTGGCGGGAACCTAATCACGATCCCCCGGGGTTCAACCGGGGGCCCGAGATCAATTCCGGGGGCCGGATGGAGGGCTGCCCGGGGGGGTCCGGGTCACGGTGACCTGGGCCGGGCGCAGCAGGCGGTCGTGCAGCCGGTAGCCGGCCGCGTGCTCCTCGACGACCGTCCCTGCCGGGTGCTCGTGGCTCTCGACCTGGGCGAGGGCCTCGTGGTGGGCCGGGTCGAAGGGCTCGTGCCGGGCGGCGATCCGGGAGACGCCGTGGCGGGAGAGGACGTCGGCGAATTGCGAGAGGACCATCTCGACGCCGGTGAGCAGGGCTCCGAGCGGGCCCGAGGGGCCTCCCTCGCGGGCGGCCTCCTCGCGGGCGGCCTTGATCGCGCGCTCGAGGTTGTCGATCACCCCGATCAGGTCGCGAAGGACGGGCTCGGTCGCGTAGCGGAGGGACTCCGCCTTGTCCTTCTGCATGCGCCGCTTGTAGTTCTCGAGTTCGGCGCGCTCGCGCAGGAACTGGTCCTGCGTCGCCGCCGCGGCCGCCTGTGCCTCGACCAGTTCGGCCTCGAGGCGAGCCATCCGTGCGACCGCCTCGTCGAGACTGCGCGGTGCGGGGGGCGCGTCGTCCGGGCGCACGGCCGCGGCGTCGTGCCCGGGGTTCCGGGGCCCGGCGGATGCCGGAGCCGGGCCGCCCGGCTCGCGGGGAGGCCCGCCGTGGTCGCGGTGGTCACGCATGGAACGAAGGTCCCTGTCGGGATGCGGGCGGAACCTAAGCACCCTCCTTTTCAGTGTCAACGTGATCGGCTATCGCGGGCTTCGTGCAGGTGCTTTCGACCCCCGCCGTGGTCCTGCGGGCGGTGGACTACGGCGAGTCCGACCGGATCGTCACCTTCCTCACCCGCGACGCGGGCAAGGTCTCGGGGATCGCGAAGGGTGCCAAGCGCTCCCAGCGCCGCTTCTCCGGCGCACTCGGCCTCTTCTCGCTCGTGAACCTGCACTACCGCACCCGGGCCGGCGCCGAACTCGTGTTCCTCGAGCGCGCCCAGTTGCTGGTCCCGTGGAAGGGAATGCTCGACTCGCTCGAGCGCTACGCAGCGGCGAGCCACGTCGTCGAGGTGGCCGACAAGATGACCGCGGAGCAGGAGGTCGGCGACGACCTCTTCCACGTCGTGGTCGCCACGTTGCGCAGGATCGACCGGGCGGAGCCCGGCCCGGCGACGCTTCGCCTCTACGAGCTCGCGACGCTCGCCGCCTGCGGGTACCGCGCCGAGCTTTCGCGTTGCGTCCGTTGCCGGCAGCCGTTCGCCACGGTGGCCGCCACGGCGCGGCTCGCTCCCTCGGCGGGCGGCGCTGCCTGCGGCCGCTGCGCGGATCCCGAAGAAGCCGGGGAGGCGATCTCGCCCGCGGCGCTCGCGTGTCTCGGCCGGATGCAGGCCGAGGTGGCCCGGGCGACCGCGATCATGCGCCGCGATTCGGCGGCGCTCTTCGAGGCCGAGTCGGACCTCGCCGCCGAGCTGCCCCGCGCCGTCACGCGAGAGCTCGGAGCGGCGCTCGCAGCACTGCTCGCGCCGCGGGTGCGCGGCCGCCTGCTCGCGGCGGAACTGCTCGGGCCGGTGGTCGGGCGCGGCCTCGTCGGCGCCTGATCCGCGTCCGCCGCCCCTGCCGCGGCGCGCGTGCCGCTCGCGGGTGCCGGACCTGCGTGGTAGCCGACGGGACGCGCCTTCCGCCCGGTGGTCGGCGCGCCAGGGAGGTGCGGGTTCCGATGTCCGACGGCACGAGCACGGCAGCCCCGGGGGCAGGCAAGAGCGCCCCCGGCGAGGCGCAGGGAAAAATGGAGAAGATCGTGAGCCTCGCCAAGCGGCGTGGCCTCGTCTTCCAGTCGAGCGAGATCTACGGCGGGCTCTCGAGCTGCTGGGACTACGGCCCGGTCGGGGTCGAGCTCAAGCGCAACGTGAAGGACGCCTGGTGGCGCGAGATGGTCTGGTCCCGCGGCGACGTCGTCGGGCTCGACTGCTCCATCCTGATGCACCCGCGGGTCTGGGAGGCCTCGGGCCACGTCGCCGGGTTCAGCGACCCGCTCGTCGACTGCAAGAAGTGCAAGACGCGCTTCCGTGCCGACCACCTGGGCCAGCTCGCCTGCCCCGAGAAGCCCGATCGCCGCCCCGGCGAGTGCGGCGGCGAGCTCACCGAGGCCCGCCAGTTCAACCTCATGTTCAAGACCTTCATGGGCCCGGTCGAGGACGCGGCGAACGTCGTCTTCATGCGGCCCGAGACGGCGCAGGGCATGTTCGTCAACTTCGGCAACGTGCTCGACACGCAGCGCCGCAAGCTGCCCTTCGGAATCGCGCAGACCGGCAAGTCGTTCCGCAACGAGATCACGCCCGGGAATTTCCTGTTCCGGACGCGCGAGTTCGAGCAGATGGAGATGGAGTTCTTCGTCAAGCCGGGCGAGGACGAGCGCTGGTACGAGTTCTGGAAGAAGGAGCGCTACGACTGGTACGTGCGGCTCGGCATCAAGCCGGAGAATCTCCGGCTGCGCGAGCACGAGAAGGACGAGCTCGCGCACTACGCCCGCGGCTGCGCCGACGTGGAGTACAAGTTCCCGTTCGGCTGGTCGGAACTCGAGGGCATCGCGAACCGCGGCGACTTCGACCTGCGCCAGCACGCGCAGTGGAGCGGCCGGGATCTCTCCTACTTCGACGAGGACTCGCGCGAGCGCTACGTGCCGTTCGTCATCGAGCCCGCCGCCGGGGCGGACCGGGCGACGCTCGCCTTCCTGGTCGACGCCTACGACGAGGACGAGGTCGAGGGCGAGACGCGCGTCGTGCTGCGCTTTCACCCGCGGCTCGCGCCCGTGAAGGCGGCGGTCTTCCCGCTGCTGCGCAAGGGCGGACATCCCGAGAAGGCGCAGGAGATCCTGGGCAGGCTCCGCCCCCACTTCCCGGTCCAGTACGACCAGGCCGGCTCGATCGGGCGGCGCTACAGGCGCCAGGACGAGATCGGCACCCCGTTCGGCATCACGGTCGACCACCAGACGATCGAGGACGGGACGGTCACGCTCCGCGACCGCGACAAGACGAGCCAGGAGCGCATCCACGAGAGCGACCTCGTCGCCGAGCTCCTGCGGCGGGTCTGGGGCTGACGCGCGGCAGGTGGCGACGGGCCGACGCACCGCCCGTGCGGCCGCGCTCCCCCGGGGGAGGCTGCGGCTCCTGCTGCCGGGGCTCGCGCTCTCGGCCACCCTCGCCGCACCCGTCGCGCGCTGCGAGGAACGCGCGCCCGGCGCGGTGCTGCCGGGTACCGGCACGATCGAGAACGGGCTGTTCCGCGAGGGGCAGGACGGGATCCCCCGGTCCTGGGCGCAGATGGCCTACGACGGACGGGCCAGTCGCTTCTCGTGGAGCGCACCGGGCGACGCCCCGGGCATCGCGACGATCGCGAGCGACCAGCCGAACGACGCGTCCTGGGTCCAGCGCGTCGCGGTGACGCCCGGCCGCTGGTACCTCGTGTCGGCCTGGATGCGTGCGGTGGACGTCGGCGCGAGCGGTGCCGGGGCGAGGCTCTCGCTGCTGCGCTCCTTCCGCGAGTCCGAGCAGCTGCGCGGCACGACGGACTGGCGCCGGGTTTCGCTCTGGGTGCAGTCGGGGGCCGACGAGTCCGCCTTCGACGTCGCCTGCAGGCTCGGCGGCAACGGCGCGGTCGCGACCGGCACGGTGCACTGCACGGGAGTCGCGGTCGAGGCCGCGGTTCCACCGGACCTCGACGCCCCGGGGGTGTTCGCCGACCCGCAGCTCGACCCGCGCACGAGCCGCGGCCTCGCGCTCGGTACGGCGGCGCTGGCGGCGGGCGGTCTGCTGCTCCTCGCCTGGCGCCTGCTCGCGCCCGAGACCTGGAGGTTCCCGCCGTGAGCCGCCCCGCCCGGGCCGCGGCGCTCGCCGCGATCACGCTGCTCGGCGGCTGGCTCCGCTTCGCCTCCGCCGACTTCGGCCTGCCGCAGTTCTACCGGCCCGACGAGCAATGGGTCGTGCCGAAGGCGAGAGGCTTCGAGCGCGACTGGAACCCTCGCTTCGGCATCTACCCGGCGGCACAGATGGTCGTGCAGCACGGGGTGCTCCGCGCCTGGGCGTCCTTTGCCGCACCGAAGGACCGCCCCTGGCGCAGCTTCTACATGCAGGAGGGCGAGCCGCTCGCCTACCTGCTCGCGCGTCGGACCTCGGCCGCCATGGGCACGCTCACGATCCCCGCGACCGCCGCCGCCGCGAGTCTCTTCGCCGGTCCGGTCGCGGGCCTCGCCGCCGCCGCCGTCGTCGCGGTGACGCCGCTGCACGTCCGCGACTCGAAGTTCGCGACCGTGGACGTCGCAATGGTGTTCTGGGTCGCGGTCGCGCTGTGGGCGACGATGCGCGTCGCACGTCGCGGGCGGACGCGCGACCATGCGGCGTCGGGACTCGCGGGTGGGCTCGCCACCGCGACCAAGTACCCGGCCGCGGTCGTCGCGGTCGCGATCGCGGCCGCCCACGTCGGGCGGCGCCGTCGCGAGGGACGCTCGGTCCTGCGCTCGTGGCGCGACGTGCGCCTCTGGTTCGCGGGCTACGCCTTCGTGCTCGCGTTCGCGCTCGGGACTCCCTACTTCTTCCTCGACTGGCGCGAAACGAAGGAGAGTTTCGAGTACCAGCGCGGCGCGTTCGTCTCGACCTCGAATCCGCACGCGGACGGCTCGGGCTGGAGGTGGCTCGTCGGTCACGCGATCCCCGACGGCTTCGGCGCGGAAGTGGGCGCCCTCTTTCTCGTCGCGATCGCCTGGGCGATCGTCCGCCGGAGGCCGGGCTCGCTCGCGCTGGTCGCCTACCTCGCCGTCGCCGTCTCGGGTCTCCTGCGCAGCGAGACGGTCTACTACCGCTACGCACTCCCGTTGCTGCCGGCCGCAGCGGTCCTGGTGGGCGGCCTCGTCGCCGACCTCGCGGGCCGAGGTGCACGCGACGGGGGTGGCGGGGACGCTCGACTTCGGTGCGTCGTCGTCGCGGCGGGACTCGCCCTCCTGCTCGTGCCCGACCTCGTCCGGTCGGTGCGGTCGAACGCCCTGCTCGCGCGCACCGACACCCGCACGCTCGCGCGGGAATGGATCCTGGAGCACGTCCCGGCCGACGCGAAGATCGCCGCCACCGACATGGGAAACCCGCAGGGCAAGCCGCCGCTCGCGGGCCGCCACGACCTGGTCGAGTTCCAGGGCATCGCGCAGGCCCGCGAGGCCGGCATCGAGTGGGTCGTCTCGGACTCGCTTCCGCCGCTCGCCTACTTCTCGAGGGGGCCGAACGCGGCGCAGGCGCTCGAACTCGACCGAGAGGCGAGCCTCGTGTTCGACGTCGATCCGGTCGCACCCGGGAGGCCGGAGCCGGTCTTCGACCGGGCGGACGGCTTCTACTCGCCGCTGCGCCGGATCGGGGCGATGGCGCGACCGGGTCCGCGGGTCAGGATCTGGCGGATCGCCCCGGCTCCGACCCCCGCCGAACCGCGACCGCAGGCGAGTCCCGCGCCGGCGCCCTGACGCGGGCCTCGGTGCCCGCCCGTCCGCGCCCGTCGGGTCGGCGACCGCGCCGGCTCGCGAGTCCCGCGCCGCGCCGGGTCTGCGTGCGGGCTCAGATCGCGAAGCGACCGAGTGCCCGGAGCATCGTCCGGACCGGCACCTGCGTCGCGATCGCGCACGCGAGCGGAATCGCGACCGCGATCGCCACCGGCACGAGTCCCTCGGCCACGACCGGGATCGCGCGCGTCGCCTTCGCCGCGTGGTACCCGGCCGCGAGGTCGGCGAGAGAGGAGGTGTCCGCCGAGCCGAGCAGGTCCTCCGCCGCGGCGGAGCCCTCGATCCAGCGGCGCTCGAAGGCGCGGTCGTGTCGCAGCGACAGCGCGGCGAACCGCAGCAGCGCGCGCTCCTTCGCCGTCCGCAGCGGCCGCGCGAACGACGCGAGCGGCAGCACGAACAGGCCGACGACGCCGAGCGACCACGCGGCCACCGCCCACTGGAGGTCTTCGACGCGCGCGCCGCCCCAGGTCAGGAGACGGGCGAGCGCCGCCGCCAAGACGGCGGAGACCGCGAAGGCGAAGCCGGCGAACGCGGCCGGGAACCGTCCGACGAAGGCGAGTCCCCCGCAGCGGTCCGGGTGCGTCGCGACGAGCCTCAGGTCGAGCCGGGAGATCCGGCGCAGCAGCCTCACCCACAGCCCGTAGCGCCAGAGCCAGCGCAGCAGCAGGAAGACCGCGATCGGGACCGAGACGAGTCCGGCCCACAAGCCCGCGGCCGACAGGCGGACGGTGCCGTCGGCGGCGGCCGCGCCGACCCAGGACGAGCCGGTCGCTCGCACCGCGGCCGCCGCCCACGCGATCCCGCAGCCGATCGCGACGGCGGCGAGGAGTCCCTCGATCACGCCCGAGTCCCGGCCCCGGTGCGCTTCGATCACCGCTGCGCGGAACTCCTGCACGCGGGCTTCCGGGACGAGCCCCGCCGCTTCGAACTCGCGCACGACGCGCGCGAGCCGCGCATCGGCGATCGGCTCGACGAGGAGGAGGAGCGGGACCGCGAGGAGGAACCGGGCGGGCACCGTGAAGTCGCGCAGGAAGGATCGCCCTTCCCCGGGGGAGAGCAGGCTCCCCTCGATCGTCGCGAGCAGCAGCAACGGCAGCCAGCAGAGTGCTGCGAAGAACGACGCCCTCCGGGTGGCGGCGAGCGACGCGTCCCCGACGAGTCCGAGTCTCCGCTGAAGCCGGAGGAAGGGGGCTCCGTCGGCGATCGAGAAGTCCGCGGGTGCGCGCGACGGCGACGGCTGGCTCGGATGCTCGGACACGGAGCGGACGATGGGACGGCCGCCGCGGAGGGTCAAGCGGCGAGCGACGCGAAACAAAACCGGCGCCCCCGCGAGGGGGCGCCGGCCGGGTCGATCCCCTTGCCCGCGGCGCGTCGCCGCGGGCAAGGGAACTCGTCACTGCGGGATGAGCTCGACGCGCCGGTTCTGCGCGCGACCGGAGTCGGTCTCGTTGGTGGCGACCGGGTCCGACTCGCCGTAACCGCGGGTCGTGAGTCGCGAGGGCGAGACGCCGCGCGACACGAGATAGTTCTTCACGGTCTGGGCGCGGCGCTCCGAGAGGCGCATGTTGTAGGCGTCGGAGCCGCGCGAGTCGGTGAAGCCGCGGACCTCGACGTTCACGTCGGGGTTGGCCTTCAGGATCTCCGCCGCCTCGTCGAGGATCGGCCGGCCCGCGGGCTGGAGCGTCGCCTTGTCGTAATCGAAGTTCACGCCGCGGAGCACGATCTTCTTGCGCATCGGCGCAGGCGGCGGA